>JASHQG010000146.1 GCA_030037665.1 Acetobacteraceae bacterium | reverse complement strand
GCTCCTGCTCCTGGTGGCCGTCGGATGAGGCGGCGCTACCGGCAGTGCCGGTCACGGGTCGTTGGGTGGACCGACCCGGCGCCTTGGCGATGCCGTGGCTGATGAAATTCACTGCATCCAGCCGCGTCATGTCCTGCAGCTGCAGGAAATAGACCGCGTGGCTCTCGCGCTCGGAGAACAGGGCCACCAGAACGTTGGCGCCGGTTACTTCGTCGCGGCCGGACGACTGTACGTGGATCGCCGCGCGTTGCACGACGCGCTGGAAGCCGGCGGTCGGCTTCGGATCGCCCGGCCGGTCGGTCGCGAGGCCGGCCAGGTCCTTGTCCAGGAATTCGCTCAGGTCAGAGCGCAGCTTGTCCAGATCGACGCCGCAGGCCCGCAGCACCGTCGCGGCATCGGTATCGTCGGCCAAGCCCAGCAGCAAATGCTCCAGCGTTGCATATTCATGGCGCCGTTCGCTCGCGAGCGACAATGAGCGGTGCAGCGTTTGCTCCAGGTTTCGTGAAAGCATCGTGGTCGGCGCTCCTACGCGCTGTGGTCCAGAAGCCGGACCGGGTCGTCCTTCGGCAAATCTAGCCAGCCAACGTCAGTACAACGGTTCATGTGGGTACGACCCGCCTCAGCCGGTCGTCATTCCTTCTCGATCGTGCATTGCAGAGGATGCTGGTTTTGTCGCGCAAGGTCCATGACCTGGGTCACCTTCGTCTCAGCAACCTCGTAGGTGTAGACGCCGCAGACCCCAACCCCGCGGCGATGGACGTGCAGCATGATGCGGGTCGCCTCTTCACGAGATTTTTGAAAAAACCGTTCCAGAACGTGAACGACAAACTCCATGGGGGTGTAATCATCGTTGAGCATCAGCACCTTGTACATGGCCGGTTTGCGTGTCTTAGGACGCGCCTTGACCACCACGCCAGTGTTCGGGCTGTCGATGTTTCCGCCACGTCTGTCGTTGTCGCTCATCTCACTGCGCCCATCCGTCGCGCCATGCCGCTGTGCTGTTCGCCGGCGATCCTCCGCCTCGAACTGACGGCACGAGGCGAGCCGCGCACCGTCCGAAGCACGAACCATATCGGAAGGTCGCTGCCGGATGAAAGAGCCTAGCGCTGATTGGATGTACACGTCTCCCCTCCCGCCTGCGGGAGGGGGCGCCGCCGGTGTGCGGCGTTCTCCCCCGACGCGGCCCGCGAGCGCGCGGCGGGCGTCAGAAAAAGGCCCGGGACGAAGCCCGGGCCTCAAGCTCGATCCAGACGAGGGGCGGCTGGGGAGGGGACGCCGCGCGCCCCGCCCGGATCGTGCGTCGCCGGCCCTTAGGCCGACTTCGCAAACTTCTCCACCGCCAACGTGACGCGCGCGGTGATCGGCGCCAGCGCCTGTTCCGTCAGCTTGAGTGACGCATCGGTGAACTTGCCCGATTCCGACAACGTCTTCTCCAGCGTGGAGCGGGCGAGGCTGGCCTGAAGATCAATCGCGTCCTTCAAGGACTTCACCGAGGCCAACGCCTTGAACGTGGCCACCGTCTCGTCGAACGACGCCTGCGCCGTCGCCGCCATCTGCTTGGAGATGTCCTGCACGCCCGCCGCCCAGATCTGGCCGGATTTCATCATCGCCTCGACGTTGCCCTGGCTGAACGCCATGAGCTCTTCCGCCGTTTTCATTACCTTCTCCATTCCTTCTTTCACCTTGGCCTGGGTCTCGCTGAAGCCGGAGGCCGCCTTGGCCATGCCGTCCTTCAGGTTGCCGACCGTCGCCTCGATACCTCTGGTTGCCGTCACACCGGCGATTTCGCCAGCCGCCATCGCCGTCTCCGTTGCCTTCGCCTTGACGCTCATCGGTTAGGTCCTTGAGAGGCCGCGCGCGGGATGCGCAAGCCGATTGGTACGTTTTTGCTGCATCGCAGCAACGGCCGCGATATAGCCCCGCCGGAACGCTCGATCAAGCGGATTTTTGTGCGCTGCACAATATTCTTCCGACGAATTCCCTACTGCTCGCAGCCGGTGCTTAAAGTCGGCGTCTAACCTGTTCACTTTTTTTAGTTTTCGTTCGTTTTCCGTCTGGACAGAACCGCCCCGCGCCTAATAGGGTCCCGCTGACGGCTGGATGGGGGATGTGAAATGGCTGCGAAAGCACGCCGTGACACCAGTCTATTCGCGCGTGCCCTCGCAGTGGTCCTGCTCCTCGCAGGCGCGGGCCTGACCAACAGTCGGCCGGCAGTGGCCCAGGGTGGCGCCACCCAGTTCGGCTCCATCGTGGTCGACGCCCGGACCGGCCAGGTCCTCAACGCGGATAACCCGGACACACTCTGCCATCCCGCGAGCCTCGCCAAACTGATGACGCTCTACCTGACGTTCGAGGCGCTGCGCGACCGCCGTATCACGCTGGATACGATTGTGCCGGTTTCTCTGCATGCCGCGTCGATGGAGCCGACCAAGCTGGGACTGACACCCGGCGAGTCGTTGACTGTCGAGCAGGCGATTCTCGGCCTCGTCACCCGTTCGGCAAATGACGCCGCCGCTGCCCTGGCCGAGCTGCTC
The DNA here is from genome assembly GCA_030037665.1 of Acetobacteraceae bacterium. Classification (GTDB taxonomy): domain Bacteria; phylum Pseudomonadota; class Alphaproteobacteria; order Acetobacterales; family Acetobacteraceae; genus JASHVB01. The sequence continues at coordinate 2,343 of JASHQG010000146.1, read as the reverse complement.
GGCGGCAGCGAAGACCGGTTCGCCCAAATCATGACACTGCGCGCGCGAGCGCTGGGGATGGACCACACGTTTTTCACCAATGCCTCGGGCCTGCCGGATCCCGACGAGTGGACCACGGCGCGTGACATGGCGGTACTCGCCCGCCGCCTGCAGATCGATTTCCCGGAGGACTACCACTATTTCAGCGCGTCGAGCTTCGTGTTCCATCGTCAGGTCATCTACAACCACGACGAGATGCTGAAGATCTATCCGGGTGCTGACGGTATGAAGACAGGATTCACCGACGCATCCGGCCACAATCTCGTCACCAGCGCGGTGAACAACGGGGTTCGACTGGTCGGTGTCGTCCTGGGCGCGCCGTCCAACCTGCAGCGCGACGTCCGTATGACCGCTCTGCTGAACGAGGGCTACACCGCGCTGAATGTGCCGATCCCGCGGCCGCCGACGACGACGCTGGCGAGCCGACTGAGCTTTATCGGCACGGCCCATGCGGAGACGGTTCCGCGCAACCATGTCGCGCCAGCCGGGCACGGGGTTCCCGCTGACAAGGCCTGGACCGTGCAGGTCGGCTCATTTGGCTCACAGAAGGCCGCGCGAAACGCGGCGGTTGCCGCGCTGCGTATCGCTGACCACGGCGACCTGCAGATCGAGGGAGCCAGCCGGAAGCGCCACGCCGCCTGGCGCGCCCAGCTCACCCGGATGAGCGAGGCCGAAGCGCGCCGCACCTGCCTCGACCTGAAACGGCACCACAGGCGGTGTATTGTGCTGCGCGACGAACAGCGGCTCGCAAGCCGGTAGATTCCGAAGCCCGCCCCGGACCTTCCCGACCAGCCGGAGCACGTCACGCGGCCCAGCCCCGCCCAGCGTGCAAGCGGGTGTCCGGCGCACCGATCCGCCGATGCCGGTTTGCCTGTCGGCAGCGTCCAGGGGGCGACGAGCGTCTGGTCGGCCCGGCAGCCGCTTCGGGGTAGGAGGTGTGTGGGTGCCGTCCGTGGCAGATGAGCCAAGCCACCACGGCGTGATCACCCACGATCGACCGGAAAACGGCCACACTCCGCGATTTTCTTTGTTCCATCGCGAACGATTCCATCGCACTGCAAGGCCAGTCGCGCTAATTTGCCGCCGCACATGATCCGTCTGTCCATTTCCGCCCGGCAGGCGCTCGCAAAGCTGACCTTGCCGGTCCTGGTCGCCGCCGCTTTCGGCCTCATGCTGCTCGGCAAGGCCGATACGGTCGTGGCGGAGCATGCGCGCATCGTGCTGGATGACGCGCTGGCGCCGATTTACGCAGTGCTGACCCCGCCGCTCGGCAGGCTCCATGACGCCGTCGTCAACACGGTCGGCGTCTGGAACATCCGCAGCGAAAATGAGCGGCTCTTGGCGCAGAACCGGCAGCTGCGGCGCTGGCAGGCGATCGCCCTGGCGCTCGACGCCGAGAACAGGCGGCTCAAGGCAGAGCTGCACTGGATCCCCGATCATGCCCCAGCCTTCGTCACCGCGCGTGTGGTGGCTGATGCCGGAGGGGCTTATGCCAAAGCGGTGCTGTTGTCGGTCGGCCCGCATCATGGCATCCGCAAAGGCGAGATAGCGCTGGACGGGCGTGGGCTGGTCGGCCGCGTCACAGACGTCGGCTCGCGCGTAGCGCGCGTGCTGCTGATCACCGACCTGAACAGCCGCATCCCCGTCATCATGGAACGCACCGGCGCGCATGCGATCCTGGTCGGCACCAACGGTCCCCGGCCAAGGCTGCTGTACTGGCCGGAAGGCTCGCCGCCCCAGGAGGGCGAGGAGATCGTCACCAGCCCTGTGGCAAACGCGTTCCCAGCCGATCTGCCGGTCGGAACGGTCTACTACAACAGCGATCACGTACCCGAAGTAGTACCCGCTGCATCACTCGACCAGTTAGAGGTCGTACGGCTGTTCGACTATAATCTGACAGGGCCGACGGGGGCGCCGATCCGCCCTCGGGGTTCGGATCTCCCCTATTGATGGCCGACGCCGAGCAGCAGCGCCCGGGAGTGCGTCCGCGCCCGACCTTGGGAAGGCGGCTCGACATCGCCGCGCGCCACGCGTTTCCGACGAGCAGTACGATCCTGCTGATGCTGCTGACCGAGGCTCCGTTTGGCCTTTACGGACAGGCCGCGTTGTTACCGGCGGTGACACTGGCCTCGGTGTGGTTCTGGTCGGTGTTCCGGCCTGACGGCATGCCGCCGCCTGCCGTGTTTCTAATCGGCGTCTTGTTCGATCTGCTGAGCTGGCAGCCGATCGGCAGCGGCGTGCTCTTACTGTTGATCGTGCACGGCCTCGCACAACGCTGGCGGCAGCCGCTTGCTGTGCGCGGCT
>JASHQG010000145.1 GCA_030037665.1 Acetobacteraceae bacterium | reverse complement strand
AGCATGCACTGAGCGATTTCCTGGTTGTGCGGATCGTTGCCCAGCTTGGTCGCGGTCAACGCAATACATTGCACCAGAGGAGCGCGGTCGGTGACGTTGTCGAGATAGGCCTGCGTCCAATCGGCGCCTTCTTGGCCGTTCAGCGAGCACACAGCCGCATCGACGCGCTCAAGCAGTTGCCGCGCGGTTAACCGGTCCGAACCGGCTGGCGCCCTGGCTGTGAACGGATGTACCTCGCCGAGGCCGCGCTGGCAGTACCCCGTGCGATTGAGGAACGACGCGGCAACGTAGAGCAGGCGCAGTCGGCGCGGATGCTCGAAATTGTCCCAGAACCAGCCAAGTGTGTTGAGATACTCGTAGCAGTGATGCGGCATGTTGAAGTATTCGCCGGCCTGGGTCTCCAGTACCACCTGCGCGCAGCCGATCTGCAGGACATCGAGGATACGCCGGGGATTTTTGCCGGCCTTGATCAGCTTGGTCACGTAATTCAGCGCGACCATCTCGTCGTCGCGGATCGTCGCACGGATCAGCTCGGCGGATTCGTCAGGTGTGACCTCGCCTGTGTTGCGTAGTACCGCAACTTCGGGGTCACTGACCCCACCATATGGCACGGCGTGCAGCGCCTCGCCCTCGATGTCCATCTTCACCAGGTTGCAGGCGAGCTCATAAGTGGAATACCAGCGGGGGCCTACGGCGACATCCAGCGCACCAGCATAGATCACGTGATGCACGGCCGGGTTGTCCCAGCCGATGGCGTTGCCGATTTCCACGGTGGAGCGTGCGCGATACGCCTTGTGGCCGGTTGTATAGGAGCGGTTGTGCAGGATGCGGTCCTGCACATCCATAAGCCCGGCGAAGCACATCTCAGCGAGCACATCTTTGCGCTCCGCCTTCAGCTGCATCAGCCCAAGGAACAACCGATACGCATCGATGACGTTGCCACGATGCACCTGCGTCATCCAGTTGTTGAGGCGCTCCCGCAGGGGCGCGTTCTCATACAGCGGTTCCTGATCCTGCCAGTAAACCACCGGTGCCGGCGGCGCTTCCACCGCGCCGAGCTTGCCACGCATGCGCGTATAGTGACCCGGCGCTCTGTTGATTTTCTGGTTCCAGATATCAAGGCCGCTCGGGATGTACCAAATCGTTTGCGCCATCGGCAGCATCGACAGGTGCCCTGGCAGCATTTTCGACAGATTGACCGTGGCGCGCGCGCTCAACAGGCAATGGTCGTTGTTGACGAAGTTCGGATAGCCGTCATCAATGCGTTCATGGTATGGCACATGCGTGTACGGCGCATGGATGCGGACGCCCTCAGCGATGATCTCGTTCAGCGGCCGGCCGGCGCGGACCAGGTCATAATAGACGTCACTCGCGCCCACCTGGTCGCGGGCGATGATACGCTCCTCCAGTTTTGCGTAGAGGCTGCCTGCTTCGCCGCGTTCTCTCGAGATCTCGGTCTGCACGTCCATATCGGTTCCTCCAGGAGCGTTGCCGGCATTCTAGGCTTGACATGTCGTGTCGGACAACCATCGTGGCCCGCGGGAGGAGCAGGGTCATGTCAGATGCAACGGAATGGATCATCAGCACGTTCGCCGGTACGGGCGCGCAGGGGTACGCGGGTGACAACGGACCGGCAGCCGCGGCGTCGCTGAACAATCCCTTCGATTTGGTATTCGACTCGGCCAACAACTTGATTTTTGCTGACACGTTCAACCATCGCATCCGTCGCATCGATGCGCGAACGGGTGTGATCACAACGATTGCCGGAACCGGAGACCGTGGTTTCGCCGGTGATGGAGGACCGGCGGTGCGCGCGATACTGAACGAGCCTTATGGCGTGGTGGTTGACCGCGCCGGAACCGTCTATTTCGCTGACCGGATGAACCGCCGCGTGCGGCGGATCGAGCCGTCCGGCACGATCACAACACTCGCCGGCGATGGATCTGGGAAATACAGCGGTGACGGCGGACCTGCTGCATCAGCCGGCCTCGCCGAGCCAAACGGCCTCGCGCTCGATGCCGAGCAAACCCACCTGTACATCGCCGACGTGGCCGATCATCGCGTTCGCGTCGTCGATCTCGCTTCTGGTTTGATCAGCACCTTCTCCGGCACCGGCGAGGCCCAGCATAGCGGCGATGGCGGCCCGGCGATCCGTGCCGGGATTTTCGGCGCGCGTGCCGTGGCGTTTGCGCCAGACGGTGCACTCTACGTGATGGAGCGCCAGGGCAGCAGCATCCGTCGCATACGCAACGGCGTCATCGAGACAGTCGCCGGAACCGGTGCCCGCGGCAATGCGGGTGACGGCGGTGACGCAAGGGACGCCGTGTTCAACGCGCCAAAGGAAATGACGGTCGATCGAAGCGGCAACGTCTTCGTCGTGGACACGGAAAATCACGCAATCCGGCTGATCGACGCCGCCACCTGGATCGTAACAACGATTGCCGGAACAGGCAGCGCCGGAGGGGGTGGTGATGGTGGTCCGGCGAACCGGGCCGGGCTGGCGCGGCCGCATGGAGCGGCCGTCGGTGCGGATGGTGCCATCTATATCGGCGACAGCGAGAACCATCGGATCCGCAAGCTCGTGCGCCGGGGCTGAAGCGCGGTCATGCCCCGCGACGTTGCTGGTTCCGGGGCGGAGCGCACTGAGCTGTCGCGTGTTCCCTTCCTCATTCGCGTCGCTCCGCTCAGCGATCGCTCACCCTCGCCGGCGCGGCCTCACGCGGGCCGTAGCACGATCCTCTCTGCCTCGGCCGCATCAACCGCTTCGCGCGAAAAAACCATCGGCACGTACTCTCCGCGTGCCCACAGCGGCGCCATGTCGTCGTAATGCCGCGAACGCGGGTCTCCCGACTGGCCCGGCGTGTTGATGACCCGTGCCGAGTCCCAGTCCCCGACATCCATTACCACGCGGAACGATGCGCCGACCGTGGCGCGGAAATCCGTCGCGCGGTACGTCGTGTTCATCGGGGTGGACCCCGAGCCACCGATAGCCAGAGGACCGACGTCGCGAATTTCCGGCGCGGACGCGACGCGCGAGAGGGGGTGCGCGAAATAGCCATGATGGAGGTGACCCCAACGCCATTTCGACGGATCACCGCCGAGCAGCTCACGGCACATTGCAAACGCCGCTTCCAACGTGTCCGGCAAAAGCGCCCGCAACTTCGCCGCGTCCGCGCGCTCCAGCATCGCCAACAACGTTTCGTTGTCGCCCGGCGACAGCAGTGAGCGCAGCCCCGGATCGTGCGTCAGGCCAGAGACCAGTGCCGGTTTCAGATGCTTGACCCACCAGATTTCGAACAGCGCGGCCGCCGCGGAGTCGGCAAGCAGTCGATGGTCCCATTCGCGCAGCATGCGGACTGCGGTCGTGAGATCGCCGGAAACATGGTCGATCGCACCCAGCAGGCGGCCGACCCGATTCGCCGGAATCGACAGCACGTCGCATTGCAGCGCCATCGAATCCGTCACCGTGTGCCGCCGCTGCGCGTCCAGAACCGCATGAACGCGGTTGGATCGCGAGTGCTCTGCCCATTCGAACCCGAGCCTGCGGTCCTGCCACGGGTAATCCCGCGGCATATTCTGTTCGTTTGCTGTCGCGACGAAGCCGCGCGGCGGATCGATGACTCGCGGCAAATCCTCAAGGCCGTGGAAACCGTTCCATTCGTAGCGTCCGTCGCCCGGCACCGGCAGCAGCCCATCCCAGTTCGGCCGCCGCGGGGCCTTGCCCACCGCAAACCAGCCGATGCGGCCACTGACATCGGCGGCGATCATGTTGACTGTCGGCGCCGACCAGGCGCGCAACGCCTCGCCAAAGTCGGAAACCGATCGCGCCGCCATATAAGCGAGCCGGCCCATATAGGCGGACGTCCCCGGCTCGAACCAGACCGATCTTACGGCGAACGCGCGCTGCCTTGCATGGTCCTGGTGAACCACAGGGCCGTGCCTGGTGAATTTCAATGTCACAAGCTGATCCGGCATGCCGCGCACGTGGACGCTTTCCTGCACGACTCGCATGCGCTCCCAACCACCGCGATAGCGATACTGATCGGGATCGACCGGGTTGGTTTCGTATACGTATAGATCCTCCTGATCCATCGGAAAGATGGTCAGGCCGAATGCCATCCGGTCATTATGCCCGATGAACACGCCGGGTGTCGGCGGCTCAGTCGCGCCGATCACGTCCATTCCAGGACAGGTGAGATGTACGACAGAGCGAACCGAAGGCATGGTGTACGTACGGTGCGGGTCGCTCGCCAGGATCGGTCTGCCCGTCGCCGTGCGCGATCCGGCGATGACCCAGTTGTTGGAACCTTCCGACTCGGCCGCTAGCTGCAGTTCGCCAGAGGCGTTGACTTCGGTCCAGCACCATGCGTCCCGCGGCCTGGCCGCGAGACGCGCGGGACTGATGTCCGGCTGGACAGTGGCCAGCCGATAAACATTCAGCACGTCGGGCGGAATATCGGAAGGGTCGAAGCCCTCGGGAATACGCACCGTCCATTCCGGCTCGATCGAGCGGCGCACGCGGTCGGTGTCCACATCGGCATGCGCCGCCACCCGTGCGCGGAGTGCTTCGGATTCCACGTTGCGGCACAGCGCGTGGCTGCGGATGCGCACCACGTCCTCCGCTGACCAGCGTGCTGGCTTGATGTCCATGGCGGCGAATTCCGGCGACAGCAGCGATGAATCGTTCGCAGCCAGCGCGATGAACGCATTGATGCCCGCGGCAAAGGCCGCGCAGATCGCATGGGCATCCGGATTACCGTATGCCGCCCACTCGGCATCCATGTCGCCGCGGTAGAGAAACAAACGCGCCGCACGGTCCTGGGCCAGGAATCCCGGCCCGTAGTCGGCTGCCATCAGACCAAGGCCGCGCTTGCGCCACAGATCGATCTGAAATAGCCGGTCACGCGCGATATTGAAGCCCTGGGCAAAGAACACGTCGTGCTGCGAGTCGGCACGGATGTGCGGGATACCCCATTGGTCCACGACGATCTCCACGTGGTGTTCCAGGCCGGGGACCGTGAATTCCGTTGCCATCGTCAACGCCTTTCCGTGTGCTGCTGGTCGAATCTTCCCACGCGATACGGGGTCACATCGACCTCCGGCACAAGACCGTCGAGCAGTGCTGCGACCAGTCGGCCGGTGATCGCGGACAGCGTGAGGCCGAGATGCTGATGGCCAAACGCATAGAAAACCCGTGACGTGTGCGGCGACGCGCCAATCACCGGCAGTGAATCCGGCGTTGAAGGACGATAGCCCATCCACTGCCGGGTCACTTTGTTCGACAGCCCCGGCACCATCTGCTGCGCGTACGGCAACAGGCGGCGGATACGGGAGAAGTCGGGAGGTGCGTCGAGACCCGCCAGCTCCACGCCGCTGGTCATTCGCACGCCGTCCTCCATCGGCGCCAGCACGAAGCCCTTTTCGTGGAAGACGACAGGGCGGCGCAGTTCTGTGGACGTATCGATGTTGAGGTGATACCCGCGTTCGGTTTCCAGCAGGACGTGGTCACCAAGCTGCCGGGCCAGCTGCTTGGACCATGCGCCGGCGGCGATCACCACACGATCAACGGGCAGGAACCCGCGTTCGCAATCCAGTTCGACGCCGTGATCCGTCGGCCTGACGCCCCGAACGCGGTCCGGCACGACGGTTCCGCCAAGCCTGACGAAGTGGGTGACGTAAGCTTCCGTCAGCCTGTAGGGCGATGAGACGAACGCGCTATCCGGCTGCAGCAGGCCTTTGACGAAGCGCCGAGCGAGCGCGGGCTCCAATTGATGGATTTCGTCGGCGTTGAGTACGTCGAACCGTACGTCGTTGGCTGCCATGAGCGCGCGGTCGTACGCTGTCGCGGCAAAACCCGCTTCGGTTTCAAAGACCTTCAACCACCCGACTGGCCGCACGATGCCGTCCGCACCGGTCAGTGCGATCAGCTCGCGGTGCGCCTCATAGGCGCGCGATACCAGTGGTTGCAGGGCCGCTGCGATCTGCCTCACCCGCGCATCACTACCGTCACGCAGGAAACGCAGCAACCAAGGGGTGATTTTCGGCAGATACGACCAACGCAGCCACACTGGGCTGTCGGCATCAGTCAGGATGCGCGGGATGGCATGCCGCAAATGTGGTGTGCTGTTCGGGACGACCGAACCGGTGACGATACCGCCCGCATTGCCGAATGACGTGGCGGTGCCGGGCGCACGCGGATCGATCAGCGTCGCTGCATGCCCGGCATGCTGCAGGTGCAGCGCGCAGCAGACGCCGACGATGCCGGCGCCGACGACGGCAACGCGCATCCCACCGCGCTCTCCCGTCACGGCCGGGCTTGCCTCGGCCAACCGTGCCACGGCCGTGCGAAGCGCAGCATCATCGGATGTCTGGCCGACCGAGCATCGACGGTCGGGTCAAGCCGGGCGAGGACCGGTGGCGTCGGACGCGGGCGCGATCAGTGCATCCACCGCGGTGATGCGATCGCCGGCGCAGATCAGCGGATTGAGGTCGAGCTCGGCGATCACGTCGCGATGGTCAGCAGCGAAGCGCGATACGCGGCAGATCACGTCGGCCAGCCTTTCCAGGTCTACCGGCTCCATCCCTCGGAAGCCGCGCAGCAGGCGCTCGCCTTTGAGTTGCCGAAGCAGCGACAACGCGTCGCGATGGGTCACGGGTGCGGGCGCAAGGGCGGTGTCCTTCAACAACTCCACGAGGATTCCGCCGAGCCCCACGACAACCAGCGGACCGAACAATGGATCGACACGCGCACCAATGACCATCTCCACGCCCTGCGGGACCATTGGCTGCACCAGCACGCCATTGATGCGCGGCGGCGGCGACACTGCGGCGGCGTTGGCAATCACCGCGTCATAGGCCGCGCGCACGTCGTCGGCGTTGCGTAAGTTCAGGCGAATCACGCCGGCTTCGGTTTTATGCGGCAGATCAGCGGACTCGACTTTCAACACGACCGGATAGCCAAGCGCCGCGGCGGCGTTGACCGCATCTTCCGGACTGTTGGTCAGTTGCTCTCCCACCACCGGTATGCCGTACAGCGCCAGCACCGCCTTGGCCTCGCGTTCCGTGAGCGTGCGGCCGCCGGCCTCGTCGATCAGTGCGCGCGACATGCGTCGCGTCTCTTCCGGCGTGGGCGGGATCGCCTCGTGGCGGGCGGCACGCTTGTCCGCCCGCCAGTTCCACGCTGCCAACGCGGCAAACAACGCGCCCATGGAGCGAAAGATCGCGACGTGTTCGGATTCCTCCGCTTCCTTCACGCCCGGGCCTTCCAGCCACTCGGCCTGCCAGGCGATGCAGACCATCTTGCCGTTTTCCCGTGCGAGCCGGTCATAGACAGGGAGTCGCTGCGCAGACGCGGGATAGCCATATGTCATCGGCACCACCAACGCGGCATATTGCGGATCGGCCAGAAACGCACCGGCACACACGTTCAGTGATTCCGGATCGTTCAGGATCTGTCCGGTCACGTCACACGGATTGCGCGCAGCCCCGAAATCCGGAATGCGTGTCGTCAGCAGGTCATGCAGGGCTGGACCAGGCTGTGGCAGCGGCACGGCGTGTTGCTCGGCCCTGTCGGCCGCCATGATCGCTCCGCCACCGGATGCCGAGACGATCGCCACGCCCTTCGCCGTTGGTGGCGGCGCCTTGGCGAAGAAAGTCGCCGTCTCCACCAGGGTTTCGAAATTCTCCACCAGCACCGCGCCGGCGCGCTGGAACACCGCGCGATACGCCGCGTGCGAACCGGCAAGCGAGCCTGTGTGCGACATCGCCGCCGCAGCGCCTTCCTCGCCAGTCGCCATCTTGTAGACGATCAGCGGCTTGTCCTTCTGCCAGGCGTACTCTGCGGCGAGCAGAATGCGCTCCGGTGAGGCCATGCCTTCGAACACGCACGCGATGGCGGCGCAGGCCGGATCATCCGCCAGATAGCTGATGAAGTCGGCCATATCGACGTCGCAGGAGTTGCCCGAGGTCAACACGTGGCTGAACGACACGCCGCGCACAACCGCCTGCGCCAGAGCCATGCCTAGTGCACCAGACTGACTGATGATCCCGACCGCGCGAGAACGCGGCGGTGGAATGGGTGTGATGTTCATGAAGGTGATGCGGGAATCCAGCACCGCGTTGACCACGCCGATGCAGTTTGGCCCGACAATGCGCAAGCCCGTTTCGCGGGCGATGGCGGCCAAGCGCTGCTGGGCCGCAATGCGGTCGGGTCGACCCATCTCCGAATAGCCCGATGCAAAAATGATGACACCGCCGACACCGGCCTTTACGCAGTCCTGCACGATGTCGTCCACGGCGTCGCGCGCCGCAGTGATCACAACGCAGTCCGGCACTTCCGGCAACGCAGTAACCGACGGATAACAGAGAGCCTCACCGATGCGATCGTAACGCCCATTCACCGGGTAGGTGCGGCCCGCATAATTCTGTTGGTTCAAAAGTACCCGCTCACCGAACGATCCGGGCCGCGGCGAGGCGCCGACCACCGCGACGCTTTGCGGATGCAGCAGCCGGCGTAGTTCTTCGTGGCGATAGACGGTGGTGCGTTGCGTGGACATCGTTTCCGGCCCCGATTGACGTTCTGTTGCAGGCAGCATACTCACGAGTAACCCCTCTCGCCAAGCAACGAGGCTTCACATGCCCTCCCTCTTCGATTTAACCGGCAAGGTTGCGATCGTGACCGGCTCCAGCAAAGGCATCGGACGCGCCATCGCGGAGCGCATGGCCGAGCAAGGCGCCAGGGTCGTGATCTCCAGCCGCAAGACGGATGCCTGCGAGGCCGTGGCTGCCGGGATCCGCGAGAGCGGCGGTGACGCGACGGTGATCCCCTGCCACATCGCGCACAAGGAACAATTGCAGGCGTTAGTGGACCAGACGATCGCCCGCTACGGCGGCATCGACATCGTCGTCAGCAATGCCGCGGTCAATCCGTACCTCGGTCCGGCGGCTGGCGCTTCCGACGAAGTCTACGAACGTGTCATGGGCGCGAACGTGCGGTCGAATTTCTGGCTGGCGAACATCGTCTGCCCGCACCTGGCCGACCGCGGCGGCGGATCGTTCATCATCATCTCCTCGATCGGTGGGTTGCGAGGGTCGGCGTCCCTGGGTCTCTACGGCATTTCCAAGGCAGCCGACATGCAGTTGGCACGCAATGTCGCGGTGGAATGGGGGCCGAAGAACGTACGCGCCAATGCAATTGCGCCGGGCCTGGTGCGCACCGACTTCGCCAAGGCTCTTTGGACCGACCCGGTTCGCTATCGCAAGGCGACACGCGACGTGCCGCTGCAACGCATCGGCGAACCTGATGAGATCGCCGGTGCGGCCGTGTTCCTGGCGGCAGATGCGGGCCGGTTTGTGACAGGACAAACGCTGGTGGTGGACGGCGGCACGACGGCGGGCGTTGTGCTGCAAAAGGATGATTGAGCGCGACGACCTCGCCGTGCTGGATCGCGCCGATCCGCTGGCGGGAATGCGCGATCGGTTTGTGCTGCCGGATCGGGTCATTTATCTCGACGGGAACTCGCTCGGGGCACTGCCGAAGGCCACGCCGACACGCGTGGGCAGGGTTGTCTCCCATGAATGGGGCGAGTCGCTGATCCGCGCGTGGGCCGAGCATGACTGGATCAGCATGCCGCTGCGAATAGGCGAGAAGATCGGCCGACTGATCGGCGCCGCACCACAGAGCACGGTGGTGGCCGACTCAACGTCGGTGAACCTGTTCAAGCTGGTGTCTGCGGCGTTGACGCTGCAATCCGAGCGGAAAGTGATTCTGACCGAGGCGGGCAATTTTCCCACTGACCTCTATATCGCGCACGGGTTGGCCACATTACTCGGGCGGGGCCATTCGATCCAAGCTGTGGATGACCCCGTTGCAGCACTGGGACCCGAGGTCGCCGTGCTCATGCTGACGCACGTCAACTACCGCACCGGTGCCATGCACGACGTTGGTGCGGTCACGCGTGCAGCTCACGCGCTGGGCGCACTGGTAGTGTGGGATCTGTCACACTCGGTTGGGGCGGTACCGCTGCAGCTTGCCGCTGATGACGTCGATTTCGCGGTTGGTTGTGGCTACAAGTACTTGAATGGTGGGCCGGGCGCGCCGGCATTTCTGTCTGTTGCCCCTCGGCTGCAGGCCGCTCTCCGTATGCCGCTGACCGGATGGCTGGGCCACGCCGAACCGTTCGCCTTCGACCCGGATTATCGACCCGCCGAGGGTATCGCGCGAGCGATCGTCGGCACGCCGCCGGTGCTCAGTCTCGCAGCGTTGGAAGTCGGCGTCGATCTGCTGACGGAAGTGCCGATGGCCGCGTTACGCGGGAAATCACTGCGGCTGACCGGCCTGGTCATGGATCTGATCGCGCAGGAATGCGCCGGATGCGGCTTCGAGCTGCTGACCCCGCGTGAGCCGAAACGCCGCGGCAGTCAGGTTTCGTTTAGCCACCCCGACAGCTACGCGATCATGCAGGCACTGATCGCGCGCGGGGTTATCGGCGATTTTCGCGCACCGGACGTGCTGCGGCTTGGCCTCGCACCACTCTATCTGCGTTTCGTCGATATATGGGATGCGGTCGCTGTACTTCGTGCGGTGATCAGCAGTGGGGAGTGGCGGGAGGCACGGTTCGCGATGCGGCGGTCGGTCACGTAAACGCCGCCATTGCGGGGCCGCTTTGTCGGCGCAGTCTCTGGCGTGAGATTGCGTCGTCGCTGCGCACTCCGCAACGCAGGCGGGCAAGATTCAGCCGTTCTTCGATTTGTTCTCCAACGCCTCGGCCAATCTTTGCGGATCAACCTTGATCGATACGCCGGCCCGCTCCAGCTGGCACAGCATGATCGCGCGTGAATCGCGATCGCCCCAGCCACGGTTCAGCCCCTCGGCGAGGTCTGCCAAGGCGAGGTTCGCCATGCGCATCGGCACGTTCAGCTCGCGACCAAGTGCCGTCGCCAGCGACACGTCCTTGTGCGCAAGACGCAGCGCGAAGGCCGGTGGCTCGTACTGGTTCGGCAGGAACTGATCGGTCAGCGAGTCGAAACCCCCACGCCGGCCGATCGCACCCTTGCGCACGGCTTCCCAGATCGCCAGCGGTTCGATGCCGGCTTTCACACCCATCGAGAACACCTCGGCGGCCGCGGCCGTGGCAATGTAGCCGAAGCAGTTGTGCACCAGCTTCGCCACCGAGCCGGCGCCGATTGGTCCGACGTACTGCGCGGCATCGCCGATCATATCGAGCACCGGCTTCCACTGTTCGAATAAGTCCTGTTCTCCGCCGCACCAGATGGCGAGCTTACCGCTCGCCGCGCCGCGGGGTCCGCCGCTGACCGGCGCATCGAACAAATGGGCCCCTTTCGCGGCAAACTGTTCGTGTGCCTTGCGGATGACTGTCGGCGAGTTGGTCGTCAGATCGAACCACGCTGCGTCCTTTTTGATGCCGGCCAGCAGACCGACGGCGACCGACTCGAATTCCGGCGGACCGGGCAGCGACGTGAAGATCACGTCACTTTGCTCAGCCACAGCCTGAGGTGTGTCCGCCCATTTCGCGCCGTCGCGCATGTGGCGCTGCGCAGCTTCGCGGCGGATGTCGTGCACGACCAGCGTATCGCCGCGCGCCTTCAGGCCTTTTTGCAGGTTCGCGGCCATGCTGGCACCCATGGTGCCCAGTCCGATGAATCCGGCTTGCATGGTTGCTGTCCCTTACGGATTGGCCTCGAACACTTCGCGCGCGATGTTGGCCGCGGTCATAGCCGCCGGCCATCCGGCATAGAACGCGAGATGCGTGATCACCTCAGACAACTCCTCCTTGGTCACGCCGTTGTGCAGCGCACGCTGCAAATGGCCGCGCAATTGCTCGGGGCGGTAGGTGGCGATCAACGTGGCGCAGACGATCAGGCTGCGGTCCCGCTTGGAGAGCTGCGGGCGCTCCCACACGTCGCCGAACAGTACTTTCTCAGAGAGGTCGATCAGCTTGGGAACTGTACCGCGGACGCGGTCGCGCGATTCTGTCGACGGTGCCTGGGCCATGGTTTCCTCCTCATGATGCAAGAACGAAGCGATGCGCGGCTATTGCACACCAAGCCGCTCTACGAGTCCAATCGGGCGGGAGGAGATACACATGGCACAGGAACAAAAGGGCGCGCTGGTGACCGGCAGTGCGCTGAATATCGGCAGGCAGATCGCGCTGCATCTAGCATAGGTCGGCTATGAGGTGATGACCACGGGACGCACTTCCGAGGCGGACGCGCGTGAAACCGCCCGGCTGGTGCGCGAGGCCGGCAGCGATGTGGACACATATATGGCGGATATCGCTGAACACGCACAGGCTGCGGCGCTGATACACACGACGGCGAGACGGTTCGGCCGGCTGGATATGCTGGTCAACAACGCTTCGATGCGACGACAGACGAAGTTCACCGAGATGACGCCAGCGGAATGGCGAGAGATCCTCGCGGCCACGCTGGACAGCGCGTTCCTCTCCTAGCACACCTTGCCCGCGACGCTGCGAAGGTCACTCCGGCGTAACGTCCAATCTCACCGCGATGCCTTCCAGTCCCGGCTTCGCCACCGGATAGCGCGCAAGCACCAGCGGATCGTGCCCGGGAATGATCGCATTCGGCGCACTGGCCAGCTTCTGCATAGTCTCGTAGCCGCGCAGCGTGTCCTCGTGCGAGTGAAGGATCGGGAACGCGCGACCTTCCTCCATGTTGGCATAGAAGTGGCTGGCATCCGATGCCAGCACCATCCAGCCGCGCTGGGTCCACACGCGCACGACCTGCAGCCCCTTCGAGTGTCCGCCGACGTGATGCACCGTCAGGCCTGGCGCCAGTTCATCGACGGCATCGTGGAACACCACGCGGCCTGCGAAAACCTTCCGCACCATCGCCACGACGTCTTCCTCTTCGAACGGACCGCGCAGGCCGGGATGGCACATGCACCGCCCGGTGCAATACGCCATCTCGATATCCTGCACGTGGTAGCGCGCGTGCGGGAACAAGTCGTAGTTTCCGCAATGGTCGTAGTGCATGTGCGACAGGATCACGTCACGCACGTCGTGCGGTTCGACGCCAATCGCCTTCAGGCCGACGGAAGGCGAGCGCACGAATTGACGCGCCCGCTTCGCTCCCATCGCCTCATCGAAGCCGGTGTCGAACACGAAGGCACCAGCCGGGCCCTTAATCGCCCAGACGAAGTAGTCGAGTGGCATCGGCCCATCATGCGGGTCGCCGCCGATGAAGTTGCCAGACCGCCGTGCGTTCGGGTTGTGCGCGTAGTGGACGGCGTAGACTTCATAGGGCAAGAGCTCCGGCATCGAATCACGCCTTCCACTGCGGCTGCGCGACCGAGACATCGTCCGGATACACCGCCACCGGCACACCGTTCTGCCACTGAATCATCACCATCTTGGCGCCGACGCGCCGGCCGCGCGCGTCGTATTGCAGATGATGACCGGGAAACAACAGCGCCGGGCCGGTCGTCATGTCCAGGCCGTGAATCGCTTCGTTCACCTTCTCGCGGTCGGCGACGCCGGCCTTCTCCAACGCCGCAGCCAGGATCATCACGTGCGCGTAGCCGAAGATCGAGTCGTGGCCGAACCAGGGTTCGCCGGTACGCTTGATGAAGCGCTGCGCCACCTCTTCTGAGCCCTTGCCAGGCCAATTGGCCAGGCCGGCCAGCATGCCGTCCAGCTCTGCCTTGCCGGTGTTCTTCAGCAGTTCCGGGACCGCCCAGTGCCCGCCATTGCCAATCAGCGGCAGCTTCGAGGGTGGCATACCGAATTCGTTAAAATTGTCGATCAGAAGCTTGTCGTCCGGCACATTGGTCGAAAGCAGCAGGGCGAAGTCGGGGCGGGCACTACGCACCGGCTGCACCAGGGTCGTCGCATCGCTCAGCGGTGGCGTGTAGACTTCGTTAGATACTAATGTGAGTTTTTCGTTCTTCAGCACGTGGCTCAAGATTGGCTTGCGAAAGCTGACCGAGGCGGCGGTGTTGTCGCCGATCATCACGACCTTGCTCGGCCGCTTGCCCGTCGCTTTCTCTGCCAGCGCCACGACCATCGGGATGGTCTCCTCGGCCTGCTGTACGGCGGTCGGCGAGGACTGAAACACGTATCTGTAACCGCGGCCGGTGATGAGATCGGAATAGGACAACGTGAGCCATGGCAGATGCGCACGCTCGGTGATTTCGGTAACTGGCAACGTGAACGTCGAGAGCCAGCAGCCGAAGCCGCCGACCAGGTCAGGGTTCTGCGCCAGCATGCGCTGCGCCGCGTCCTTCGCCTTTTCCGCGGTGTCCTGTGTGTCGAATTCCAGCAGCTTCAACCTGGCGCCGCCCAGGGCCTTGATACCACCGGCCTTATTCACGTCCTCGATCGCCATTTCGGCGCCCATCTTCTCCAGCTGGCCTTCGCGCGCCCACGGACCGGAGAGTGGCACCAACATAGCGATTTCGACGTCCTTCGGCTGTGCGCGCAGCCGGCGCGTTGCCAGCGCCGTCGCGCCGGCGGCCACGCCGAATCCCAGCGCGCCGCGCCGGCCGATATTGACTGCTGTCATGGTGCCTTCCTTCCGTTGGTCAATCCTGAGCATCCGTCAGTCCGAGATACGAGCGACGGACACGGTCGTCCGCCAGCAGGGTCTCGTACGGTCCATCCAGTACCACGTGCCCAGTCTCGAGCACATAACCGTGATCGGACAGCTCCAGCGCCTCAGCCACGCGTTGCTCCACGAGCAGGATGGTCAGTCCGTCTTCGCGGTGGATCTGCGATACGCGCTCGAAGATCGTGTCGGCGATTGCTGGCGCGAGGCCCATTGACGGCTCATCGAGCATCAGCAATTTCGGCCCTGAGGCCAGTCCTCTTCCGATGGCCAGCATCTGCTGCTCTCCGCCCGACAGGGTGCCGGCAAGCTGCTGCGCGCGTTCATGCAGGATGGGGAACAGGGCGTGGATGCGATCCAGTGTTCGGTGCCACTGCGCGCGGCCGGTCTTCGTGTAGGCTCCCATTTCGAGATTTTCACGCACGCTCAGTGTGCGGAACACCTGGCGGCCTTCGGGCACATGAGCGATGCCGAGATGCGCGCGCGCTGCGGCCGACCGGTGCAGCAGGTCCTGACCTTGGAATATCACGCTGCCCTGTACCGGCGGCACCACGCCGCAGATGGTTTTGAACAAGGTGGACTTTCCGGCGCCGTTCGGGCCCACGACGGTGACGAACTGGCCCTCGCCGATGCTGAGCGAGACGTCGGTGAGCGCGCGCAGCCCGCCGTAGGCGACGGAAAGGTTGCGAATTTCAAGCATGCGGCGCGCTGAGAGCGCCGTGACGAACCCCGTTGCGACCGGCCCCGAGCCTGTCATCCGCGCACGCTAGACCGTGCGCAGAGGACCGGCTCAAGCCGGACCATGACGCGCGGAAGCATCGCTGCGGCACCCTACGCATTCTGCCGCTCCAGCCACTTCTTGCCGAGATACGCCTCAATCACCGCGCGGTCCTCCACCACTTCGCGTGGGAGGCCACTGGCGAGAACGCGGCCGTGGTCCAGCACAACGAAACGATCGGCAAGTCTCAGCATTGCGTGCATCGTGTGTTCGATGATGGCGATGGTCATGCCTTCCTCGCGCAGGTGCGCCAGAACATCCAGCACTTCGTTGCATTCGTCGCGGCCAAGCCCGGCGAGAGTCTCGTCCAGCAGCAGCAGACGCGGCCGGCCGGCCAGCGCACGGGCCAGCTCCATCAGCCGCAGCTCCTTGTTGGTCAGCTGTCCTGCCTGCGTGCCGGCATGACGATGCAGACCGACTCGTGCCAACGCGGCGACCGCAGATGCGATCGCCTCGCGATCAGAGAGGCCGGCGCCATATGCACCCACCACAACGTTGTCGATCAGCGGCAGGCGAGGAAAGCTGCGCACGACCTGAAATGTGCGGCCGACGCCCATGCGGCAGACGCGATGCACTGCGCTGCCAAGCATCAGCTCGCCGCCAAGCGTCGCGCGGCCGGCGTCCGCGGGCAGAACGCCGTTCAGCAGGTTGAACAGAGTGGTCTTGCCAGCGCCATTCGGGCCGATGATGCCAAGGATCTCACCGGATGCGATGGAAAAGCCAACCTCGCTGACAGCGCGCAGACCACCGAACGATTTGGACAGACCTTCGACCTGCAGCAGCGGGCCGTCGGTCGGTGTGGCCGCCGCGACGTGGTGCTCCGCCAGCGCCTCCACCACGGGCGCGGGCGGCGGCGCACGATGGCGCAACAGCCGGTCGCGCACCGTCCAGTACAGTCCTTCCGGCGCCGCAAGCATGATGATGATAATCGCCGCCCCATACACCACGCCCTGAATGCCCGGCAGGATGTCGCCAAGCTGCACGTTCAGCAGCTCTGCCAACGGCACCAGGATCGCGGCGCCAATCAGCGGTCCCCATAGCCCGGCCATGCCGCCGAACAAGGTCAGTACCACCGGTTGGGCGGACACCAGCAATCCGAACACGGAATCCGGTGTCACAATCAGCAAGACGCAAGCATAAAGCCCACCGCAAGCGGCAGCGATCGCACCCGAAACGACGAGGGCGCGCATTTTCCAGCGCCAGGAATCAATGCCCGCGGCCTCCGCGGCAAGCTCATTCTGCCGCACCGCAAGCAAGGCCAGGCCAAAGCGCGAGTTTTCCACCAGCATGCAGACGATCATGCCGAGCACCAGCAGGCCGACCGCGAGGTAAGTGTAGACATGCGGATCCTTGAACTGCAGGAACCAGACCGGATGCGCGCGGTGCATCGGCAGGGTCATTTCCTGGAAGCCCAGGTATTCCAGCACGTAGAGGAACAACAGCGGATAGGCGAGCATCGCCAACGCAAAATAGTGGCCGCGCAGACGGAAGGTTGGCCAGCCGATCAGCACCGCCATGACCGCGCCGATCGCCATCCCGATCGGAATTCCCAGCCACGGTGTCACTGCCCAATACACCAGCGCCAGCGTCACGGTGTAGGCGCCGACGCCAAAAAACGCGGCGTGGCCAAAGGAAAGCTGCCCGCCATAGCCGGACAGGATGTTCCACGACACGCCGAACGTGGCCCAGATCGGCACCAGCGTCATGATCAACTGGTAATAGCTGTTGTGCACCAGAGCCGACGCGACCACGTACATGACCGCGATGATCGCCAGCGCGATGCCGTCGCGGCGCAACCGGATGCTGGCGTCATGTCTCATGCGCGTTCCGCTGAGCGACCGAACAAACCTTGCGGCCGCAGCAGCATGATCAGCAGAAAGACCACGAAAATCACTGCATTCTGCAATTGCGGTGGCAGCACGAGCGTGGAGCACTGCTGCACGAAGCCGACCAGCAGGCCGCCCCAGAAGGCACCCATGATGCTGCCCATACCGCCCAGAACGACGCCCGAATACATGATGACGACATAGGAGAAGCCGACGAATGGATCGAACGACAGGTACGTCGCCATCAGTCCGCCCGCGACCGCGGTGATGCCGCTGCCGATCCCGAAAGCCAGACGATAGGTGCGGTTGACGTCGATGCCCATGTAGGTGGCGGCGGTCGGATTGTCCGCTGCCGCGCGCATTGCCTTACCGAGAGTGGTGTATTCCATCACCACGTACAGCGTGCAGGCGACAACCACTGCAATAACGCAGGCGATCAGCCGCGCCTGATTAAGGAACAGGGTCGCATCGCCATAAAAGCCGCTGATCAGCACGGCGCGCGAGGCGAGCGGTGTCCGCACCGTCTGCGGCGTAGAGCCGAATAGCAACAGGCCACCGTTCTGCAGGATCAGCGAAATACCCAGTGTGACGATAAGCTGGCCGAAGCGGTTGTCGCCGATCACGCTGGCGGTGCGCATGCCCGAGACGCGGCCAATGATGAACTGGTAGACCAGCGCGCCGCCAGCGAACACGATCGGCCCGGCGCACAGCGCGCCAACGAACGGCCCAATGTCCGGCCCCAGGAACGCCAGCGCGCCGGTAACTGACGCCAGATAGAGGCTGCAGAACATGCCTAACATCAGGAATTCGCCTTGCGCGAAGTTCACGATCTCCATGATGCCGAAAATCAGCCCGAGGCCGATGCACATCAGGCCGTAGATGCAGCCGATGGTCAGCCCCGCGACGAGCGCGTTCGCGACGTTCTCGACCAGGACCTGCGAATCCACTGGTGTCTGTTCCCTCCGATGGCCGTGGCCGGGTGAGCCACGGCCATCCCCCGCGCGGCGTCTGGCAAGGCCGCTGGGCGCGGCACTCTTACCCGTGCCGGGCGCCTGCCTCAAGGCGTGCGGTCCGGGGCCTTCGGCGCGGGGCCGCGGCGGCGTATAGCGGCCCGATGCGCCAACCTATCCCGCCGCCCGGTTCATCGCCGGAATTGCAACGTTTTGTTGATCTACTGCTGCACTGGAACCGTTCGATCAATCTGATCGGCCGCGGCGACGTCGCCGAGGTATGGACGCGGCATGTGGCCGACAGTCTGCAACTGGCGGATTACTGGGGCGATCCGCCACCGGCGCGCGGGATCGATCTCGGGTCGGGTGCCGGGTTTCCCGGCCTCGTGCTGGCGATCCGGTTCGGCATCGCGTTCCACCTGATCGAGCAGGACCAGGCGAAAGCGGCATTTCTGCGCGAGGCCGCACGGCAGACCGGCGCGCCGGCCCGGGTCGTGGCTACGAGGATCGAAGACGCAGTCGTGCCACGCGCGCCGTTGGTCACCGCCCGTGCGCTGGCGCCGCTGGGGTTACTTCTTTCGTACGCCGAGCCGCTGCTGCTCCCAGGTGGAATCTGCCTGTTTGCGAAGGGACGCGATGTTGAAGCGGAAATCGTGCAGGCCAGCCGCTCGTGGCAGATGAATCTCGAGCGAATCCCGAGCCGTACCGACAGAAGGAGCGTGATCCTGCGCATCGCCGATCTGGCGCGTTGTTCCTCGAACGAAGCGGACTGAACGGACGTACCGGCTTTCGCTTGACCAAAAGCGTCAGACAGAGGAGGGGACGGGCAAGGCGTGACCCCTCGGTCTTGCGCGCTCCCTGACGGGTAACTCAACCGCTCTTTCGTCCCCGGCGCGAACAGTCGGCGCACTCTCCTCGCGATCACCGTCCCTGCCGACGGCCGGCCCGGCGTCAACCATGCGCGGCGCCGCGTAGCCCGCCGGTCCCTCGCCGCTGATACGCCACCGCTCAGCATCAGGCGCATTCCTGGCGTGAAGAAGCTGCAAGACTGGGACGCCGCGGACCTCTCCAACGCGTCGAGCTGGGCGGTCAGGTCCGTCGGACGACCCGGTCAAACAATCGTCGTGTCGTTGCCTGGTCCAGCTCCCGAGCCCCGACCGCTACCGAATGTCACGGTGCCACGGGCAAGACGCGGGACAGACAGGACCGTTTTGCCGAGCGTGTCTCTGATTGTCATGCACAGCTACTCCGTTTCGGGAAGGGATCGGAGCGACACTCCCGCGGTCTCGCCACGCATCGCCGCTGCCAATAGCCCGGATTGGCCGGGTTCGACATCGTCGCGATCCCCTGTTACGAGCCAAGACCTGTTGGTTTGATCGGGGAGTCCATGAACGATCAGGTAACCCAGGATCCACAAGCGATCCTGGACCGGCTGGAGCGCCAGTCGGTCCGCTATGAGACGCCGTGCGGCGACGGCACGATGGTCTGGCATGCATGGGATATCTCAGGCGGCACGGCGCCGGTGCTCGTGCTGTTTCACGGCGGCGCTGGCTCCTGGCGGCACTGGACGCGCAATATCCCTGCACTGTCACAGTATTATCGGTTGCTCGTGCCGGACTTGCCAGGACTGGGCGAGTCGGCGTTTCCGCCGAATGGTCATGATGCGCAGGCGGTGGCGGAAGTCGTGGCGGCGGGGATCGATGCGATCCTCGGTTCCGATGCAACATACGACGTGGCTGGGTTTTCGTTCGGCGGAACGATGGCGAGCTGTGTCGCAGCCATCCACGGCGCGCGCGTGCGGTCGGTGACGATCATCGGTTCCAGCGGCATCGGGCCAATCGGCAGCGCGGTCGAGTTGCTGAAGGTACGGCACCTGACAGGCGAGGAACGCACGGCGACACATCGTATCAACCTGAGCCGCTTGATGATCGCTGATCCGGCCAAGATCGATGATCTCGCGGTGACAATTCAGGACTGGAACACGATCCGCTCCCGGCTGAAGACGCCCACGCTGTCGCGCAGCGGTGCGCTGTGGCGTGCGCTGGACAAAGTCAATGTGCCAGTCAACGGGATCTGGGGTGAGAAGGATGCGCCGGCCAATCCGCGTGCACTGGAGCGCACGGCAGCGATGCGGTCGCGCCGGCCAGATGCGGATGTGCGCATGATACCGGGCGCCGGGCATTGGGTGGCCTACGAAGCGCCGGAACAACTGAACGCGATGCTGCTCGAGATGCTGGCGCGAACGCGACCGTGAACACACACACTGATCATCCTCGCGAATGCGGAGACTGGCTCTGCTTGGGTCCGCGCTTTCGCGGGGATGACGAATAAGCGGCGGACGGCGTGAACACGGCCGCCTGAGGAGGAATGTGATGTCGGATGCGAGCGCCATCGAAAGTGGCCCCGGCGAGATGATGGGCAATGCCGGCCCGGGCATGCTGTCGGGGCTGCGCGTGATCGAAGTTGCGGACGAACGCGCCGAATACACCGGTCTGTTGCTCGCGGGTCTCGGCGCCGACGTTATCAAGATAGAGCCGCCGGAAGGCAACGTGACCCGCCGCATCGGCCCCTTCCTCGATGACGAGCCGGGTCTCGAGCGGTCCCTGTTCTTTTGGAACTACAACCGCAACAAGAAATCCGTCGTACTGGACCTGCGCGAAGGTCCTGCGGCGGAGCAGCTGCTCGGCCTGCTGGACGGCGCCGATGTGCTGCTGGATGCCTCATGCGGTGCATTGAACGTCGCCCTTAAGCTGGAGCGCGCCGAATTGAATGCGCGCTTCCCGGCGCTTGTGACCGCGCGCATCACGCCATTCGGCGATGATGGGCCGTGGAAGGATTTCAAGTCGTCTGATCTGATCCATCTCGCGCTAGGCGGGATCATGATGAACTGCGGCTACGACCCTGATCCGAATTTGCAATACGACACACCGCCGATCGCACCGCAGATCTGGCACGCGTATCACATCGCTGGTGAACAACTTGCCACGGGAATCATCGCGGCGTTGATCAACCGGCACCGGACCGGTCAGGGACAGGATGTGTCCGTCGCGGTGCACGAGGCGGTGTCGAAAAATCCCGAACTCGACATCATGCACTGGGTGATGCGGCGCGTGCCGCTGTGGCGGCTGACCAACCGGCATGCCGTGGAAACGCCGAACCATTCGCCCAGTATACTGCATACGAAGGACGGCCGCTGGTTCATCACGCACGGCATGGGAGCGCGCGACCTGAAGAACCTCGTGCCGCTGTTGAGCAAATACCAAATGCAGGCGAATTTGCAGCCACCACCGCCGGACGCCGATCTAAAGGCGCGGCAGGTACCGGGTTCCGCGGCGGGAGACGAAGCGCGCGCGCACATGTTGGACGTGGTGCAGCGTTTTGTGCGCGCCTGGACCTATGCCGACATGCCCTGGCGCGAGGCACAGGAAGCCGGCCTGCTGTGGGCGCCGCTGCGCAAACCGCACGAGAATGCACTCGACGAACACTGGTTGCGGCGCAAGAGTTTTGCCGACGTGCCACACCCGGAACATGGACGGAGGTTCCGGTATCCCACCAGCAAGTGGCTGTCGACGGCAACGAGCTGGCAGGTCGGCCGCCGTGCACCGCTGCTCGGGGAGGATACCCGCGCGGTACTTGGTGAGGCATCGCGCCGACCCGCCGTTCCGGCGGAACCTCGCGGCGAACCAAACCCGCGCCTGTCGGCACTCCACAACAAGCCGTTCCCGTTGCAGGGCGTGAAGATCCTCGATTTCGCGTGGTTCCTGGCTTCGGCCGGCGGGACACGGTTCCTCGCGGCGATGGGCGCCGAAAGCTTCAAGGTCGAATGGAAAGACAATCCCGATACGCGCCTCGCGGCGATGGCCCCGGTCGGCGGGCGCGCGGCGCGTGATGGCGCGACCGGGCCGCTGCCCGGAGTAAGAGACTCCGACATGGGTGGGCAGTTCAACAACAAGAACGCGGGCAAGCGCGGGATTTCGTTGAACATCCGCCATCCGAAGGGCTTGCAGATCGCGAAAGACCTCGTGCGGATCTGCGACGTTGTGGCAGAGGGATTTTCGCCCGGCGTGCTACAACGGCTGGGCCTCGGCTATGATGTGATGAAGTCGATCAGGCCAGACATTATCTACATCCAGCAGTCGGGCATGGGCGCACATGGAATGTATGGCCGGATGCGCACCGTTGGTCCGGTGGCGGCCGCGTTCGCAGGACAGGGCGACATGTCCGGCCTGCCGGAACCGGCGATGCCGGTCGGCTGGGGATACTCCTACCTCGACTGGATGGGTGCCTACGGCTACGCGCTGGCCTTGCTGGGTGCGCTGTACTATCGCGAACGCACCGGTCAGGGCCAGTGGATCGACGCATCCCAGTGTGAGTCAGGCTTGTTCCTGACAGGAACCACGATTCTCGACTGGGCTGCAAACGATCGGGGGTGGCGGCGGTACGGCAACCGCTCGCCCTATAAGCCGGCGGCGCCGCATGGCGCCTATCGCTGCGCCGGCGTGGATCGCTGGATCGCCATCGCCTGCTTTACCGACGCGGAATGGAAGGCGCTGGCACGCGTCGCGGGACGCGCGGCGTGGCTTGAGGACCGACGCTTCGACACGCTGCAGAACCGTCTGCTGCATCAGGATTCCCTCGATGCGGCCGTAGAGACGTGGACGCGCGCGTTGGACCCGTTCGAGTGCATGATGGCGCTGCAAGGCGCCGGCGTGCCGGCCGGCGTGTGCCAGACGGCGGAGGACCGCTGCGACCGCGACCCGCAACTGCGCCACCTGAAATGGCTGACCGAAGTCACCGGCACGAAGATCGGCACCTGGCCAGTCTATGAGCTGCCAATGAAGTTCAGCCGCACGCCGGCCTATATCGGTGGTCCAATCAACCGCGGCGCGCCCTGCTACGGAGAAGACAATGAGTGGCTTCTGACCAACCTGCTCGGCATGTCCAAATCGGCTGTGGAGAAGCTGGCGGAAGAGGGCGTGATCTGACCCCGGCTTGAGGCGAATTCGCACGACCGAACCAGTCCGGGTGATTGGCGGTCGCCAGCGCGTCATGCCGGATCGAGGACTTGGCCGGCGATGCTGATCGATCGAACGCGCGCGCGCTGCAGCAAGCATGCGACCCACCGGTAGCCCTCGATCGGTGTGGCGGCGCGGTTTCTGCTGGGCGCACACAGGGAGGCATGGCGCATGATCCTGGTTGCCAACAATGAAGGTACGCTCGGCGTTCCCACCACCGTTGGCGGCCTCGCCGCCGGCGCGCACGCACTCGACGCGATCGAAGCGGGCATCCGAGTCATCGAGGCCGATCCATCGGTACGCACCGTCGGACGCGGTGGATGGCCGAACCTGTTGTGCGAGATGGAACTCGACGCCGCAATGATGGATGGCACGACGCTGCGCAGCGGCGCTGTCGGTGCACTGCAAGGCTTCCTGCACCCGGTGAGCGTCGCGCGCGAGATCATGCGCCGCCTGCCCCACGAGCTGCTGGTTGGTGACGGCGCGGCACGCTTCGCGCGTGAGATCGGCGCGGACAGAGCCGACAACCTGATCGCAGACTCCCGTGCGGCCTGGCAAGCCTGGTTCGACCACGAACTCACGCCAGAGCAAAAACGCGCCTGGCCTGAGGTGGAACTGGCACCGCTGTGCCGGCATGCGATTGATCCGGAAGCGGGCCGCGACACCACGGTGTTTCTGGCGCAGGACAAGAGTGGCAACCTATGCAGCGGTACCAGCACGTCCGGCTGGGGCTGGAAATATCCGGGTCGTCTCGGCGACAGCCCGATCATCGGCGCGGGTTCCTATGCCGACACCCGCTATGGCGCCGCCGCTTGCACCGGCGCGGGCGAAATGACGATCCGCTGCGGCACCGCCCGATCGATCGTGCTCTACATGAAGCGCGGCGCCAGCGTCGCCGACGCTGTCTACGAATCGGCTGAGGATATGCGCGCGCTGCACGGTGGTTTGCTTGGCCGCGTGACCATCCACGCGATTGATGCCTGCGGCAATCACCAGGTGGTCGCCGTCAATGGCACAGGAGATAATGTTTACTGGCTGTGGGACGGCCACGATAAACCGCGTTCCCTGCGCGCCGAGGCCGTTGCCATTCAACGCAGCGACATCAAGCCAAGCGCCACCACGATTTATGGCTACGGGCGCGGTTCCTGAAGATCATCTCCGGCGTACAGAGCGACAAAGATGCTAAACGACCTTCCCTCCCCGCAACGCGTCGAGCTCCGCCGCACCGTAGCCGAGCTCGCGCAAAATCTCGTCGGTATGCTCGCCCGGCTCCGGCGTCGCGCTCCGCACGCTCCATGGCGTGCGTGACAGCTCCACCGCCTGACCGATCACCTCCACCGGCCCCAGCACCTTGTGTTGCACCTCCCGTGCGATACCAAGATGCTTCACCTGCGGATCGGCGAACACTTCGTTCATCTTGTAGATCGGACCGCATGGCACGCCGGCAGCGTTCAGCCGCTCGATCCACTCGGCGGATGACCGAGTGCGGATCACCGCCTCGATTGCCTCGTTCAGCCGGTCGCGATTCTTCGAACGCAGCGCGCCCGTGGCGAAATCCGGATCCTCGATAAGCTGTGGCGCTTCCACCGCCTTGCAGAAGCGGCGATAGATGTCGTCACCGGACGCCGCAATGTTGATGTGGCCGTCGGCCGTCGCGAACACGCCGGTCGGAATGCTAGTGGGGTGATTGTTACCCGCTTGGCCCGGCACTTCATGGCCGATCGTCCAGCGCGCCGCCTGGAAATCCAGCATGGCAATCTGTGCGCCGAGCAGCGAGGACTGCACCCATTGGCCCTCGCCCGATTGTTCGCGCTCCAGCAGCGCGATCAGAATCCCCATCGCGGCGAAGATGCCCGCAGAGAGCTCCGCCACGGGAATTCCGACGCGGACCGGCCCCTGACCCGGCAACCCGGTGATCGACATCAGCCCGCCCATGCCCTGCGCGATCTGATCGAATCCCGGCCGATCGCGGTACGGCCCATCCTGACCGAACCCGGAGATGGACGCATAAACCAGCCGCTTGTTGATCTTTCTCAACGTCTCGTAATCGACGCCCAACCGGAATTTCACATCCGGTCGGTAGTTCTCCACCACGACGTCCGCCCGCGCGACCAGCCGCCGCAGGATCTCAATCCCTTCCGGCGCCTTCAAATTCAGCGTCAGACTGCGTTTGTTGCGGTGCAGATTCTGGAAGTCCGGGCCGTGCCGCTCGCCACCGAGACCGCCGTCGCCGCCGGGCGCCTCGATCTTGATGACGTCGGCGCCCCAGTCGGCGAGGTGCCGCACCGCGGTCGGCCCCGCGCGTACGCGTGTGAGATCGATCACCTTGAAGCGTGCCAGCGGTCCCATGCTCTCTGCTTCCTCTGTCTCGGCCAGTTGCGGGTCGCGGCGCCGCCGGCCGCACCAGGTGAAGCTCTATCTATGGTCTCGCTCGAACAGTGCCAATCGTCCAGCCCCTCTGTCACGGGGCACTGGGTTGATCTCCGGCAAGCTATAAGCGTCGCCTTGGCCGGGCCTTTCTCTCAAACCACGAGAACCCAACACGGCTGCGAGACGTATGCCTGTTTAGTCGCACAATCGTGACTGCCCCCGTGGGCTGTCTGCCTACGATCTGTCGCTGTCCCTCGCGCGATCCGGTGCTATGGAGCCGCCGGTTGAAGCGGACCGGACCAACCAGCGGCGCGACCGGTCCTCGCGTGAAGAGAGAAACGTCCATTAGCCGCGGAGATAGCGTGTCCTACACGACGGATAGCGTATCCACGGTTGATGGAGGCGCAGAGGGTGTTCCGGCAACCATCATCGTCGTGGACGACGAGGAGGCGGTGCGTACGCTCGTCGCCGAATTCCTCGAGGATTTCGGTTACCACGTGCTGCAGGCCGATGGCGGGGCAACGGCACTGCGTCTCTTGGAGGCGGACCCGCACGTCCGGTTACTCGTCACTGACATCCGCATGCCCGACATGTCGGGTCTCGAACTGGTCACGCAGGCAGCGGCCATCCGTCCGGCCCTGAAGATCATCCTCATTTCCGGTTATTTCGTGACGCAGCACGTCAAGCGTCGCCTTCTGCGCAAGCCATTCCGCATGCTCGAACTCGCCGCCGCGGTGCGTGCCGAGCTGGGCCAACCGAATTAGGCACCCGGATTCCCGTCATGGCCGAAGTGCTCTAAGCTGCCAACCAATGATGGACCGGCACGTGCTGTCGAATGGTTACCTGACCGCGGTGGTAAAGGCCGACGGCGCCGAGCTGTGCTCTTTGCGTGACGCCGAAGGGACTGAGATGCTCTGGCAGGCGCAGCCTCTGTGGCCGCGCCACGCACCGGTGTTGTTCCCGATCGTCGGGCGGCTGAAGAACGACACACTGGTGCACGAGGGCAAATCCTACCGCCTGACGCAGCACGGTTTTGCCCGCGACCGACGGTTTGCCTGGCATGCGCGCACAGCCACCTCCTGTCGTCTGGTGCTCAACGATGACGGCGAAACGCGCATGGCCTATCCGTTTGCATTCCGGCTGGAGGTCGCGTTGGCGTTGGACGATGACGCGCTGGAGCAAAGCTTCACCGTGGTAAATACCGGGCGCAGCGCGTTGCCCGCTTCGCTGGGCGCGCATCCTGGTTTTGTCTGGCCGCTCGCTGAGGGCACCGCAAAGGACAAGCATGTGCTGGCGTTCTCGGCCGACGAGCCGGCACCGATACGGCGGCTGACCGAGGGGCTGTTGCAGCCGGCCCCGCAACCGTCACCGGTCAGCGGGCGGAATCTCGCGCTGTCGCCGTCATTATTTGCGTCCGATGCGGTCATCTTCGATCGGCTCGCGAGCAGCGCGGCTCGCTTCACCGCGCCTGGCGCGGAGGCGATCGAAGTAAGCTGGCATGGCTTCCGTCAACTCGGGGTCTGGTCGCGTATGACCGGCGCTGACAGTTGCGCTGATTTCTTGTGCATCGAGCCCTGGTACGGCACAGCCAGCCCCGCCGATTTCGATGGCGAGTTCCGCGACAAACCCGGCCTGATGCTGATTCCGCCGGGCGAACGGCGGGTACTGGCGATGCGGATCAGGCTGTGCTGACAGCGGTCAGGCCCCTGGTGCAGTGGCAGCCCGCGGCACCGCCAACGTCCGCCGCATCATCGCGACAGACAGCGCACTGACGACGCAGGCAAGCAGGATATACGACGCCAGTCACATAGCCGATTGCCATTTTCGGCGACCAGCGACGCGGCCAGAATCGAAATCGGTGCCAGGAGGTTGATCGCGCCAATCTGATACACCAGCGACACGCCGGTGTCGCGCACGCGGGTGTTGAATAATTCGCAGAACAGCGCCGCTTGCGGTCCATACATCGGTGCCCATAGCACACCGATGGAAAGCACCAGCGCGATCGCAGCCAGTGTGAAATTGCGAGATTGCAGCATCCAAAACAGGGGGAACGCCGCAGCACCGTTCACCAGCGCGGCAATGCCGAACAAACGTCGTCGCCCGATCGGATCGGAACAGGCGGCGGCCAAAGGTGTGGTGAAGATCAGCACCACGGCCGCGGCCGTCACCGAGGCTAAAACGAAGGTGCGCGGCAGCTACACGATCGTCGTCAGGTAAGAGAACATGTAAAGCGTGAACACCGTGAACACCGCGCCCTCGCCCATGCGTGCGAGCCAGCCGAGCAGGACGTTGCCACCGTAATTGTGTACCACTTCGGCAAGCGGCAGCTTGCTGATGTGGAAGCTGTCGCGGATATGGCTGAACTCGGGCGTTTCCAGCAGTTTCAGCCGGACGAGCAGGCCAAAGAATAACAGCAAGACACTGCGAGGAACGCCGCATTCGACAGCAGGCCCGACAGCACGGTGATCGCGCCGGTGCTCGAACAAAGGCCGAGCGCGAAACCGATCTGCGGGAAGCTGGCATAGAAGCCGCGGCGATCGGGGGCGCGTATTCGAACGCCATCAGCACCGCGCCGCCCATTCGCCGCCCAGGGCAATGCCCTGGATCAGCCGCAGCATGATCATGAGCAACAGAGCGGCGACACCAATCTGGGCATAGATCGGCACCAGACCGATCAGGAAGGTAACCGTGCCCATCATGCTGAGCGTCAGCACGCGGAGGGGCTTGCGGCCGATGCGGTCGCCAAAATGGCCAAAGGAGGCACCCCCAATCGGGCGGGTGATGAAGCCGACTGCGAAGATTGCGTAGGCGAGCAGCAGTGAAACGAGTTCGTTGCCGACGGGGAAAACAGCGTGTTGAAGATGAGACCAGAGAGGGAGGTGCAGAGGATGAAGTCATACCACTCGATTGTCGTGCCGATCAGGCTGGCCGTGCGAGGAACGCGGCGACGACGCAATCAACGCGTGAGATCGCATCGTCTTCGCGCTTGTTGCAATGACCGTCGTCACAACCCCGCATTTATCAGAGCGGCACCGGCTGCAAGTGAATGCAGCTTGCCCTCAGCGGCTTGGCGCGACCGCGGCAGCATGCCGCAGTCAGTGCAGGCATAGAGGTGGCCGGGGTCGATGTAGCGCAGTGCATGACGCAGACGTTCGGCGACGATCTCCGCGGTTTCTACCTCTTCGTTGCCCACATCGACGACCCCAAGCATCACCTCTTTGTCGCGGATTGCTTCGATCACGCTGACATCGACGCCACTCGCCGCGGTCTCGATCGATACCTGGTCGATCGAAGATTTCGCCAGAAGCGGCAGCGTTTGCTCGTAATGGCTCCAGTCGGTGTTGGCGTCCTTCCAACGCTTCACGTCGGCAGTGCCGTACCCGTAGCAGATGTGTACCGCCTTCTTC
>JASHQG010000144.1 GCA_030037665.1 Acetobacteraceae bacterium | reverse complement strand
TGTGCTCACCGGAATTGACCCAGGGCCGTGCTAAGCATTGAGGGGGCAAATTTGAGCATGATTTTCTGAAGCGGCGCAGCGGTTGATCGGGAGAGGATTGCGTTGTGTCGGCTGGCGAGGGATTGGCACAGGGATGACCGCAGAATCGTGCGTTCAGCGAGCGCACGAGGGAAGCGGTCATGTGCGGGGTGCGGCGGTGCCTGAGTTGCGGGGAGAGGTTTAGCCCGCGTCCGCAGAACCCCGGTCAGCGGTATTGCGGCAAGCAGGCGTGCCAGCAGGACCGGCGTCGCCGCTGGCAGGACGAGAAGCAGCGGACGGACGCGGATTACCGGGACAACCATCGTCGCGCGCAGCGTGACTGGACGAAGAAGCACGGCGCGTATTGGCGCGCGTGGCGCGAGAAGCACCCTGAGTATTGCGAGCGGAACCGGGCGCAGCAGGAGGAGCGCAACCGGCGGCGGCGTTCAGCGGTGATTGCAAAGATGGACGCGTCAGAGGCGGATTTGTGTGTTCCGTCAGGAGTTTACCGTCTGCTGCCTGCGGGCGGCGGGGTGATTGCAAAGATGGACGCGTGGACGGTCAAAATCGACGTGATTGCAAGATCTTACGCGGATGGAGCCAGCGGTGGGGGCGGATTGCAAAGACTGGACGTGATGGGACGCGAGGATGCCGGCGGCTAGGCTTTCGGCATGGACGTCATCGGCGGCGAACTCGATCTGCACCGGCTGGATTTGCGCTATGCGGCGACGCGTGTCGCCGATCCGGGCGCGACGCGCCAGCTGACGGCATCGCTGGAGCGGTGCGGGCAGCTGGTTCCCTGTGTGACGGTGCAGGATCCGGGCGGGTCGGCACTGGTGCTGATCGACGGCTATCGGCGGATCGCGGCGTTGCGCCGGCTGGGCCGCGACACGGTGACGGTCGAATGCTGGGGGTGTGATCTGGCGAGCGCGCTGATCAGCCTGATGGTGCGCCGGCAGGACCGGGGTTTTGCGGCCATCGAGCAGGCGCTGCTGCTGCGCGAACTGGTGGTGCGCGAGGGTCTGTCGCAGCGCGAGCTGGCGGCCCGCACCGGGCGTGACGTGAGCTGGGTGAACCGGCGGCTGCAGCTGCTGGTCGGGCTGCCCAACAGCGTGCTGGCGGCAGTGCGCGCGGGCGAGCTGTCGAACTGGGCGGCGAGCCGCATTCTGGTTCCGTTGGCGCGCGCCAACAGCGAGCATGCTGAGCGGCTGCTGGCGGTGCTTGGGCGCGATCGGCTGACAACGCGCGATCTGAAGCAGTGGTTCGGACAGTACGAGCGCGGCAGCCACGAGGTGCGTGAGCGGATGGTGAACAATCCGCGACTGTTGTTGCGCGCGCTGGCGGACCGTCAGGTGGAGCGCGGCAGCGCGGCGCTGCGCGATGGCCCGGAAGGCGCGGTTGCGAGCGAGATCCGCCAGATCGAGGCGGCGATTGCGCGGCTGCGCCGGCGGCTGCCGGCATTGCGGCCGGTTCCGCAGGCTCTGATCACCGCGATGCCGCGCGTCAAAGCGGCGCTTGCGGTCCTTGACGACACCATCACCTGGTCAATCACGCATGATAACAGCCGAGATCTGTTCGAGCGTGCATGTGCTGAGGGCGCAGGGCCGTACGCTGCGTGAGATCAGCCGCATGCTCGGCCTGGCGCGCAACACGGTGCGCCGGATATTGCGCACGCCACCGGGCGAAGCGCGTGACGACGCGAAGATTGATCAACATGGCGGAGAGATTGCCGAGGCCTTTGTCAAGGCACGGGGCAACGCGGTGCGTGCCCAGGAACTGCTGGCCGGACAGGGCATCGAGATCGCCTATAGCAGCCTGACGCGCCGGGTGCGGGAGGCGGAACTTCGCCCGGCCAAGCGGCGTGCCGGCGAATACGCCCCCGGACCGGGCGCGGAGATGCAGCACGACACCTCGCCGCACCGGGTGACGATCGGCGGGCGCAGCGTGACCGCACAGTGCGCGAGCCTGGTGCTGGCGTGCTCGCGGCGACTGTTTGCGATGTACTTCCCGCGCTTCACACGGTTCGAGGCTAAGCACTTCCTGCTGGAAGCGGTGCGCTTCATGGATGGTGCGGCCTCGGTCTGCATCATCGACAACACCTCCGTCATCCTCGCCGGCGGGTCGGGCGCGGATGCGATCGTGGCGCCGGAGATGACGGCGTTCGCCCGTACGCTGGGCTTCGGGTTCCGTGCCCACAGGATAAACCACGCCGATAGGAAGGCCCGGGTCGAGCGCCCGTTCCATTACCTGGACACAAATTTTCTGGCCGCTCGTGAGTTCCGCGACTTCGAGGATCTCAACGAGCAGGCACTGCGCTGGTGCCGCGAGGTGGCCAACCAGAAGCCCAAGCGCGCATTGGGGATGCCGCCGGAGGCAGCGTACCTGATTGAGAAGCCGCATCTGCAGGCTCTGCCGGACGTCTTGCCGCCGGTCTACGAACCGCTCGCGCGCGACGTGGATCTGCACGGCTATGTCTCCGTGGAGACCAACAGGTATTCAGTCCCGGAACGTCTGGTGGGCAAGCCGGTGACCGTCCACAAATATCTCACCAGGATCGAGGTCTGGTACCGCGGCGCGCTGATCGCGAACCATGCCCGGCAGATCGGCGAACGTGATGCGCGGCACAAACTGCCCGGGCATCACAGCGTGCCTCACCGCGGCAAGGCGCAACAACCGGTAGCGGAACAGCTTCTGTTGAATGATGAACATCCGGCTCTCGCCGGCTATGCCGCCGCGATCAAGCAGCGCGGGCGCGGCTTGCAGACGCTGCGCCGTCTGCTGGAGCTGAAGCGCACCTATCCCGCCGAGCCGTTCCTCGCCGCCGTCGAGCAAGCGTTGCGCTACGGGTTGTTCGATCTCGGGCGGCTGGAAGCGCTCATCCTCAAGTTTGCCGCCGGCGAGTTCTTCCGCCTCCCCGAGCAAGGCGAGGACAATGCTTGATCAACTGCGCGGCCTGATCGCCCAGCTTCGCTTCCGCGGCATGGAGGCCGCAC
>JASHQG010000143.1 GCA_030037665.1 Acetobacteraceae bacterium | reverse complement strand
CTTCGGCTTTCCGGCAGCATTCGGCAGCGCGTTGGTCTTTATGCTGGTGTTCCTTGTGAGCATCCTGTTCATCGTCGATCGGCCAAGCTACCGACAGCTGGTCGCACACGCGGATCTCTCTCGCAGTGCCGCCTGAACAAGATCGCGGGGATAATTTCAGAAGATCGTGCACTGCCTCATCCGCCAGACACTTTCGGTGATTGCCTCAAGACCAACGTCACTGTTTCGGGCAATGCCAGGATCATGTGCCGCCGCATGGGTCGTGTCCTCGGTCGACAGAATTACATGTCCAGGCGCAGCCGGCTGGCCAGCAGTTCACCCTTGCTCTCTAACAACGGGTATGCGGCACCAGCGACCAGATGAGCGTTGACGTCCTTGAGGTATCGCAGGGCGTCCAGGTGCAGAGCGGTCGTTTCAGCCGTGTCGATGCGTCCCGACCGCAGGCGTTCGAAATGGGCTTCGGTTGCCGCAGCCTCTAGGCTGCGGAAGGTCTCCTTCTCGCTTGCCAGCAGTCGCGCGGCCCTCTCGTCGCCCGTCATGAACAGCGACGCCGCCGCCCGCACATTGGCCAACAGGCGGTCGAGCAGCTGCATGAGATCGGCCTGACCACTTTCAGAAAACGACAAGCCCCGCTTGAGCCTCTTGCTGACGATGCCTAGCAGGTCCTTCGCCACGATATCGGCTGCCTGCTCCATGTTCGTGGCAAAGGCGAGAATTTCCCGCACACGGCGATGATCGGCGTCGCTGAGTGCACCCGCGTCCAGCGACGTAATATACGCCTTGATTGCTCGGTTGAGCTTGTCGATGACATCATCGAGACGCCGCGTCTCGGCGATGAGCCTGCGGTCGCTTCTCTCGAAGGCATCGTGAAGGCCAGTCAGCATGGAGTCCAACACATCGGCGAGCCGAAGCGCCTCGCGTCCAGCGCCTCCCAAAGCGACCACCGGCGCCTCACGGGCCGCGGGATCGAGATACAAGGGACGGCTCGGGTCCGCCTGATCGATGCGTGCCGGCAGCCAGCGCCGCAGCAGGGCTGCATAGGGATCAAGAAATGGGAGAAAGAGGACCGCCAGCAGGAGATTGAATGCCGTGTGAAAATCGGCAACCGCCCGTCCACTGTCGCGATCGAGGTGCGCCAACCACGGGCCGATATGAGGCAACAGAACGAGGGCGACCGCGACCCCGATGACGCGATTGACAAGATTGCCAAGGGGCACCCGCCGCGCCGCTGGATTGTCGCCGGTGGCGCCTTCGAGCACGGGATTGATGGCGGTTCCGAGATTCGCACCAAGCACCAGGGCAAAGGCCGCGCCCAGGGGAACCGTCCCGTTGGCGGCGAAGGACATAATGACCAGCACAACGGCCACACTCGAGTGAACGGCCCAGGTCAACCCCGCCGCGAGAAGCACGTCCAGCAGTGGTTGGGTGGATATGGCACCGAGGAGCTGACTGAGCGTCGGCACGTGTTCGTAGGGCGACAGCACCTCAACGAACTGGTTGAGTGCCATCAGGATCAGGCCCAGGCCGATCAGCACACGGCCGAAGTCGCGCGGGCCGGCTGATGCCCGTTGAAACATCATCACGCCGACCAGGATGAGGGCCGGTGCGGCTTCGTTGACGTTAAAAGAAAGCACCTGAACGATCAGCGTCGTGCCCACATTGGCACCCAGCATGACGGCAAGTGCCGGCACGAGTTCGACAAGCCCGCCCGCCGCGAACCCGGTGATCATCAGGCCCGTCGCCGTGCTGCTCTGCAGGATGGCGGTCACGCCCGCGCCCGCGAGGAACGCCTTGAGACGGTTCTGCAGCGTGTGACCCAGAACGCTGCGAAGCCTTGCCCCGAAGGCGCGCTGCACGCCCGTCTGAACCATCCGGACGCCCCACAACAGGAGCGCCACCGAGCCGGCGAGCGTGACGAGCGTGAGAGGAAAGCTCATCGGCCGGCATCTCCGCGGCACTGTGAATGGCGCCACGTCTGTCCCTCGGTCAGGTGAATGTGCTCCCGATGAGGGAACGCACAATCCGGCCGAGATATCGAGGAACGCCTGTCCCCGTGATCTGGACGACCGGGTTGGCTGTCCGGGCCAATCTCCAGAGTTACGACGATCGATCGCATGCTCAGTGCGACATCAACACGGGAACCGTCATGTGCTGGAGCAGGCCGCGACTGACACCGCCGATCAGCGCCTCCCGTAAGGGTGATCGGTGATAAGCGCCAGCCACGATCATGTCGACCGCGAGATCGACCGAACGAGAGAGCAGAACATCATGGATGGTACTGTCTCCCCGGATGGACTCGTCGATCACAGTGACGATATTGTGCCGCGCCAGGTGCCGACGCATGTTTTGCATCGCCACGCGCTCTGACTGGAAGCTGCGGAAATCAGGGCGGACGGTCATCAACGTAACGATCCGGGCGGATGCGATGATCGGCAATGCGTCGTTGACCGCGCGCACCGCTTCTCTCGAGCCATCCCACGCGATCAGAACACGCCGGCCGACCTCTTCGTAAGTTCCGATGTACGGGACCAAAAGAACGGGCCGGCCGCAATTCACGACAATGTCTTCTGGCCGGTACCACCGCGGCACCGCGCCCGCATAACGGTTGACCTGGCCGATGACAATCAAGTCTGCGGCCTTTGCCAGGTTCACCAGCGCCGCAGGGTCAGGCCGATCCAAACAGTACCATTCGCCGCCTTGTTCAACGCATCGAACGCAATCGCGAAAGCGTCGTTCGAGGAAGTCCGCGTCATCGCGATATTCCTTGTCCTCCCAGAGTGCCGCCGCGACCAACCCTGATGACGTTCCCGGCGTTAGAGCCATGCTTGGTGCCCTGCTGGCAACGCGCGAAGGGACCGGGCGGTCAGATCGAAGGAGCACGGCGCTGAGAGAGGCTTCCTGTTGATGGGCAATTCTGGTTGCGAGCTGCAGACGCATCTCGCTGACCGGCCCGTCATCCAGCACGACGAGAACATCGCGCAAGCTCATTTTGTGCCTCCCGTTCAGGCTTATTGTTCAGCCATGCCGCAAATGGACAGCCCTTAAAAAGCCGACGCGGAGTTGGCTTCGGTTGATTATTGGTGTGACAGGTGACAATTGCTTCCCATTCGATGGGCAGCAAGGCATATATTGCGATCGACGGTACCGTTGTGCCGGATGGAACACGTGATCGATGCGCCAAACTTTGCGTACGTTCTCGTGGAGCAATGAGTAATATGACCGCTTTTCGCAGTGTTCTTGCGCGCGCCACAGGATCGACGTTCGGCAATCCAGACGCGCCGCACCGCAGCAGGTTCGGAATTCCGAACATATCACCGATTCGCGAGGATCCTCACTCCTCGCCGGCGCCGCCGCCTCGCGGCGTCACCGCGCAGGCTGCCAAGGGTTGGCGGATTGTGTGGCCGCTGCCGCTCTGGGCGCGCGTGCCGATCGTCTCGGGTGGCCTGATCCTCGCCGTCGCGCTGCTGGGCTCGCGCGTCATGATGTCAATCGTTGCGCGGGAGCAGGAGAGCGGCGTTCGGCGCATCGAGGCGGTTTACCTCGACGGGATCGCGACGACAGTCTACCCCCATGTCCTGGCACGCAACCTTCCCGACACGATTGAATCGCTCAGCCGGTCCATGTGGTTCCACCAGGACATGAGCGAGCAGCGCGCGATCGTATTGCTGCCCGACGGGAGTCTGTTTGCCGATGTCTCTGGCCCACATGGCGACAAAAGCGGAGTCAGCCCGCTTCATAATTCAGCACTTCAGCGGCAGCTCGCACGGAACGACGGCTTTGTTTTCAACGCGAAGACTGGCATCGGCTGGGCCTCACGCGCCATCGTGCGTAACGGAAACCAGGTCGCTGATCTTTACGTGGCCCTGGACCTTAAACCACTGCTCGCCGAGCGCGCGGCACTGCGCCAAAGCCTGATCATCGCCACGATCTTGGCCAGCCTGGGGGCCGCCGGTGTCGGGTTCCTGATCGTGCATCGCATGGTGCGTCCAGTGCGCCTGCTAACCGACCGCCTGCGGCGTGCACAGGCCGGAATTTTCGATCGGGTGCCGATCGGCATGTTGCCGCCGGTTGTGAGCGAGTACGGCCAGCTTCTGCGCGGCTACAATGACCTGATTGATGCCCTCGGGGAACGGGAAGCTCTGGCAGTCAGGCTGGCAGAACGGGAGCGCGAAGGCGTGCTTGGCCGCCTCGCCGCAACCCTGGCGCACGAGGTCAGAAACCCGCTCGGTGGCATGGCCACGGCGCTCGATACTATCCGCAAGTTTGGAGACGACCCCGATGTCCGTTCCCAAAGCCTCGATCTGATCGAACGAGGCTTGTGGAGCATCAGGGACGTCGTGAGTTCCGTCCTGGCATTCCATCGTATGCCCGCGGACGGCCGCAAGCTCACGGCCGGAGACCTTGAGGACTTGCGAATATTGATCGCACCCGAAGTGGCACGGCGCGGCCTGCACCTCTCCTGGGACAACGGCATCGATGATGCTGTGAACGTCAACGCGACCGAGACTCGCCAAATCGCTTTGAACCTGCTGCTCAATGCATGCGAAGCCTCACCAACCGGCGGTCAGGTCGGCTTTAAGGTATCCGTCACGACATGCCCGAACCGCCCATTGAAGCCAGAATTACGGCTGGAAGTGAGTGACGTCGGGCCTGGCCTACCCCCTTCCGTCATCGCGGCTCTGACGGAGCTTGGGACCCTGGACTCAAATGATCCGCCGCGCGGTCTCGGCATACGTGTTGTGAGAGACCTTGTCCGCAGCCTTGGCGGTCGGATCACCGCGACCGCGGGCGACGAAGGATCGAGAATTGCGGTCGCTTTGCCGGCAGGCGAACCGTCTCGTCAGGAGATCGAATGACAGCTTCCCGCCAACCGGCACTCCGTGAACAGCCTCGCGGCTCCCAGCCGCTGATCGGGATTGTCGAGGATGATCCGATCATGGGGGAATCGTTGGTGCAACGCCTCCGACTGGAGGGCTACGAAACGCGCTGGTGGAAGTCGGGCGAAGCCGCTCTCACTTCGCTCAACGAATCACCCTGCCACGTTCTTGTTTGCGATATCCGACTGCCCGACCTGAGTGGCGAGCAA
This sequence comes from Acetobacteraceae bacterium, assembly GCA_030037665.1. Classification (GTDB taxonomy): domain Bacteria; phylum Pseudomonadota; class Alphaproteobacteria; order Acetobacterales; family Acetobacteraceae; genus JASHVB01. Next base: position 2,260 of record JASHQG010000143.1, on the reverse strand, counting down.
TTGTTCCGACGCGTGTTGCCAACCTTGGGGACGACGCCGGTCATCTTCATCACGGCCTTCGGGGAGATCGAGCAGGCCGTGCGACTGATGCAGGCAGGTGCAAACGACTACATCACGAAGCCGTTCGAGATCGATGCACTCCTCGCCAAGATCGCCCTGTTCAGCGCCAGAGAAGTCGCTGCCGGCAGCAATACGCCGGGCCGCGAGGCACTGAGCGGATCACCGGCCATGCGCCGGCTGCACGATGAGCTTCTTCGCATCAAAGACAGGAATGATCCTGTTCTATTGCTCGGCGAGACGGGTGTGGGCAAGGAAGTGGCTGCGCGCCAACTGCACGACCTGTCATTGCGTAGGGATTTACCCTTCGTTATCGTCAATTGTGCGACGCTGCCTGCCGAGCGCACGGAAATCATGATATTCGGCCACGAGCGTAGCAGCATTCCCGGCTCACGGACGGCTCACGTCGGCCTCGTGGAGCAGGCCGGCGCCGGAACGTTATTCATGGATGAGATATCGGCTTTGGCGCCGGTACTGCAGCGCAAGTTTCTTCGCCTCATCGAGGACAAGCGCTACACCCGGCTGGGCGGAATACAGGAGATGATCTCGGAGGCACGCATTGTTTCATCCAGCAATGCCGACCTACCCACCTTGGTGCGGGAGGGGCAGTTCAGAGCGGACCTGTATTATCGGCTCAACGCGACGGAGCTGCACATTCTGCCGCTGCGCGCGCGGCGCGACGACATAATCCCGCTCGTGGAGCACTTCATCACGCAGTTCGCGCGAAACGCAGGTAATCGCATCCCGAGCTTGGCCTCGGGAGCCGCCACTGAATTGCTGGATCATAGCTGGCCGGGCAACGTGCGTGAGTTGCGCCACCGGATACAACGCGCCTTGGATTTGGTTGGCGCAGCACCGCAAATCTCGGCGCACACGCTTTTCCCCGAGCGGTCTCTGCGCGAGGAACAGGGCGACCGAGTAGCAACTCTCGCGGAAGCACGCGAACGCACCGAACGCCTTCACATCGAGGAGGCGATACGCCAAACCAGAGGAGAACTCGGCAAGGCCGCGGTGTTGCTAGGTGTCTCTCGTACCACATTATGGGAAAAGATGCGTCGGCTGCGTATCCAGTAATGCCGGCATCTATCCGTGTGACCACCGCCAACCATGGACCTCCGACGCAGTGTTCAGCGGCAGAAGATGACATTGTGGATTCCCGCCAGCGAGTTCCAACGGCATCACCGTGATCCCGCAGCGGGACACGTGTGTAGCGACCGCCGGCCTTTTCGGATGTACCTGCCCTCCGAGTTGGGGCAGCCTCGTAGCGATAGTATTAACGTGACTTCGATTGGCCGCCGACAACGATTGAGTGCTCGGCATGACTCAGGTCGCTGTCGCGGTGATGCCTGATCAGCGCAATGAGATGAGCGAAGCCGATGATATTCGCATAAACGTGATATGTCCGAGAATCCTGACACAACCTAATGACCAACGTTCAGTATTTCAGACGTCCGCACCGGCACTCCGGCCTGAAGCTGTTGATTTCTTGCCAACGAGACCGTTCCTGACCCGGACCAATATCCAGCGCGATTCGCGGCTTATTCTCGCACTCATCCTATGCGGTCTGTTCGGCTACACAGCCGAGCTTGATTCCTCACGGCGAAGATGCCCAGGGTGACGGGAGACCCGCGCATGTCTGGCTTTTGCACTTCGACCGCGAGACGAGTCGTTCGTCTCGAGGGAAAATTGATAATTTCCTGAGGGGAACACAGGTCCGCCGTCGCTGAAGCGCACAGGTGATGCTATGACCACAGTGGTGCCGGCCATTCTGTCGGTTTATTGGACCTTCATATTCTCAGCACTCCTGTGGGCGGCCCTTGTGGATCCGCCTTAATGCTTCGGCTGCGACGAGCACTGGTGCTCCTACTCAAACGGCACCACAGGCAGCCTGCCCAATCTGGCCAAGATAGGGGACGCGGAGGGTGCGCCTGGGAATAAGCCCGATGGCAGCTACGGGGGAGGGTATGACGACGACAAACAATAACAGCCTGACTGCCTTGTCACCTGATGAGCACCGTGTGCAATTACGCCGCGCCGTCATCGCCAGCACGGTCGGTACCACAATCGAATGGTACGACTTCCTGCTTTACGGCACGGTGACCGGGCTTGTCTTCGGGAAGCTGTTCTTTCCGAATTCGACGCCCATTGTCGGCGTGCTGCAAGCTTTCGGCGTATTCTTCATCGGCTTCGTTGGCCGACCGAT
>JASHQG010000018.1 GCA_030037665.1 Acetobacteraceae bacterium | reverse complement strand
CGCCGCGCGACGGTCCGGATCGAGATGCACCGCTGGTTCGTCGAGCAGCAGCAGCGGCGCGAAGCCGCGCGCCTCGGCGATCAATGCCGCGTGGCCCAGGATCACACCGATGAGCAGCGCTTTCTGCTCGCCGGTACTGGCGTACGCCGCCGTGGTGCCGGACGCGCTGTCGGTGAGCGTGATGTCGGCACGGTGCGCTCCCACGACGGCGCTGCCCGCGGCTGCGTCGCGCACCCGGTTGGCGGCGAGCGATTCGCGCAACCAGTCCTCCACGTCCAAGGCCGAGGCAGCGGCAAGGCGTTCGGCGATCGGGCAAGCCAAGGCAATATGCGCCGCCGGAAAATGCCCGACGGTACCGCCCGCCAGCACGGCGTTCAGCCGCGTCACCAGCGCAATGCGGGCGGCGGCGGCCGCCACCGCGTGGCGCGCCATTTCATCCTCCAAGCCGGCAAGCCAGGACGGGTCTTGCCTGCCCCCCGCGAGCAGCCGATTGCGGCTGCCCATGGCCGCGTCATGCGCGGCCATCTCCCGAGCGTGGCCGGGTTCCAATGCCCAGACCAGGCGGTCGAGAAACCGCCGCCGCCCGGACAGCCCTTCGGAGAACAGGCGGTCCATCTGCGGCGTCAGCCACACGGCGGCGATGCGCGCGGCGATCTCCCCCTGGCTGCGTGGCACGGTGCCGTCCAGGCGGAACACGCGCCGGTCGGGCGGACCGTCCGGCCGGCTGCCGGTCCCGATATCGACGTCGCCGTCTGCCGTGACGAACCGGCCGGCGACCGCCCAGCCATCCGGTGCGCCATGGCGCTTCAGATCGGCGTTGCGCGCGCCGCGCAGGCCGCGACCAGGCACCAGCAGCGAGATGGCCTCGAGCAGGTTGGTCTTGCCGCTGCCATTGGGGCCAAACAGCACCGCGATGTGCGTCCGCGGGCGCCAGGTCAGGGCCGGGTAACTGCGGAACTCGGTCAGGGTCAGGCGCGTCAGGCGCATGTTGCGCAGATGCGGTTCGCTGGGAAGCAACGTCAATGGGGTTGGTCCGTCGCGCGTGCCCGCGCCCCCCCCCGGCCCTCACCTCGGGCGTCATTCGGCGGTTTGAGCCACCGCGGCGCGGGAGATGGTCGGACAATGCACCGCCCAGGCCTCGGGTCCGGATCGTGTGTCCAGCCGCTACTGGCGCGGAGCGCTCGACCGATCAGGTCGCGATCCGACGCGATGAGAGCGCCCCGCAAAGAGACCCGGCCTCAGGCGAATACAGAGCATCCGCCCAGCGCCGCGCACCCGCTCAACCGAGACGGGTCACACGCCCGGTATGCGGATCCATGCTGAATTTCGCGATCACCGAGCCACTCTGCGTCGCCAGAGAAAAGCCGATTGCACCGTCCGACTGCGGAGCCACGTCCACCACTTTCCAGTCGTGATTGCCGTGCCACAGGAGGAACCCCTGCGCGATCTTCTGCACGTCGTCAGGCGTCAAATTGCGATCGCGCTGCGTGTAGATCAGCGCGAAGTTGCGTCGCGCCATACGCCGGCGCCGCCACATCGCCTCGCGCCGCTGCATCCGGTCGCGATCCGGATGGTGCCAGGCGGCCTGCGGGCCGGCCTGGCCGGACGGCGGAGCTGGCGCCGGTTGAGCATAGGACATGACCGCGCCCACGGTCGCGCCGCCGATCACGAATGCCGCCACCGCGGCGAGAAGGGTCTGTCGCATCAGGTCGTCTCCAGGCTTGCCCGGCCACGAATATGGCCTGGCGACGTTGCCGCCATGCGCCAACCCGGAGACGAAGTGCAACGGATTGCAACGTGCCCTGCCAAGAAGGCTCGTTCCCGGCTATTCTCGCGGCCATGGAGGCCATGCCGCACATCATGGTGGTCGACGACGACCGGGAAATCCGAGAGTTGCTCGCCCGCTTTCTGGAGAGGCACCGCATGCGTGTCACCGCGGTGCGCGATGCCCGCGAAGCGCGGCGCGCCTGGACCAACGGCCACTATCAGCTTGTCGTGCTGGACCTGATGCTTCCTGGCGAGCCGGGCCTCGACTTTGCCCGCTGGCTGCGCACGCAGTCCGATGTGCCGCTGGTCATGCTGACCGCCATGGGCGAAGAGACCGACCGCATCATCGGCCTGGAGCTCGGCGCTGACGATTACGTGCCCAAGCCATTCAATCCCCGCGAGTTGCTCGCCCGCATCCGCGCCGTGCTGCGCCGCACCGGCGATTCCATCGGCCCGCGCGCCGATGCCACTGCGCGGGCGCTGCACTTTGCCGGCTGGACCTTGGAGCCGGCCCGCCGCCGCCTGCTGAATCCCGAAAACGTCGAAGTGGCCCTGACCGGCGGCGAATACGACTTGCTCGTCGCGCTGGTCGAACGCGCCAATCGCGTGCTGACTCGTGACATGTTGCTCGATCTGCTGCGCGGCCGGCAGGCCGGACCGTTCGACCGTGCAATTGACGTCGCGATTTCGCGGCTGCGGCGCAAGCTCGAGGATGACGGGCGCAACGCCCAGCTTATCAAGACCGTGCGCGGCGGCGGCTACGTGCTGGCCGCGACCGTGGAGCGGGTGTGACCCTCCGCCTCTGGCCGCGCAGCCTCGCCGCACGCACGGCGCTGGTGCTCCTGGTCGGGCTGGCGATTGTCCAGGTCGCCGGTCTGACGATCCATGCGCTGGATCGGATCGACGTGCAGCGCCTAGCGGAGACGCGCAACATCGCGGCACGCGTTGTCGGGCTCTACCGGACCATCGTCCTGACCGACCCCACGGAGCGTCAGGCGGTGCTGACCGAGCTGCATCGCGGCCCCGGACTGACGGCCGAGCTCAGCAACTCACCACCCACCGCCGACCTGCCGGCGATGCCGATCCCGGCCCAACGGCTGCTACGTGTCAGCATGAATTTCGTCGGCGTGCCGTTCAAGCTGCGGTGGCAGGAACTGCAGATCCTGGGCGGGCTGGAATGGCGTCGCATCGTGATCGGCATGCGGCTGCCGGATGGCGGCCAGTGGCTCAACGTGGATGTCGCGGTCGAGCCGATCCGACCGTGGCACTCGCCCACGTTCCTGACCGCATTCGCGCTGATGACACTGGCTGCAGCGGTGCTCACGCTGTGGGCCGTCCGACGGCTGACAGCACCGGTGCGCACGCTCGCCGCCGCCGCCGAGGCGCTCGGACGCGACGTGAACGCGCCACCATTACCGGAGGATGGCCCTTCGGAGGTCGCTACGGCGGCGGCGGCGTTCAACACCATGGCGGCGCGTATTCGTCGCTTTGTCCAGGACCGTACCGAGTTGCTGACCGCGATCGGCCACGACCTGCGCACCCCGATCACCAGGCTGAAGCTGCGCACCGAGTTCATCGAGGACGACGAGCAGCGCAACAAGATGCTGGGAGACCTGGAGGAGCTTGAAGCGATGGTCTCCGCAACCCTGGCGTTCGGTCGCGACGCGTCGGCGACCGAACCGGTCTATCCGCTCGACCTTGCTGAACTGCTCCGCACATTGCTCGACGAGACCGGCGACGCACGTCCATCGGTCGCCGACAAACTGAGCTACGAGGGGCCCGCGCATGTGACGGTGCGGGCACGTCCGATGGCGCTGAAACGCGCTTTGGCCAACCTCGTGTCGAACGCGGTGCAGTACGCCGGGGGTGCGGTGGTCCGCCTGATACCGCCAGTATCGGTCGGTGCAGCCGGCACGATGGTCACTGTGGAGATCGAGGATTCCGGCCCGGGCATTCCGCCACACGAGATCGAGCAGGTATTCGAGCCGTTCCATCGCGGCGAGCCGAGCCGCAGCCGTGAGACGGGCGGCGTTGGGCTGGGGTTGCCGATTGCCCGCAACATCCTGCGGGCGCACGGCGGCGATGTTGTGCTCACCAACCGACCGACGGGCGGCGCGAAGGCGACCGTGACGCTACCGGCTTAGCGACGCATTGGCGGTGCTGGCGGTGCTGTTCGCCAGCCGCTTACGGCGGGCCATGCACCGAAGCCACGGCCGGAGACGGTCGGCTCGACCGGCTCGCGTCTTTTCACGGCGAACGCCACCACGAGCGAGGAGGGAGCACCCCCTCAGGGAAATTCTGTTGACGCGTCTGAGCAATCATACCAGACATTTGCTCTGGTCTTTGCATCTTCCCATTGAAAACAGCGCCATAAGTGCGTCCCAAGAAGGCCCAATCTGTGGCACGCACCTGGTTCGGCGATCGCCTCGAGCGCAATGAAGATGGCCGGCCATATCCGCGTGTCATGCCGTAATATCAAACACTTGCAGCGCCTCCCGAATCTTTTCTCTGAGGACAGCGCCGCAAATGTGTCAGCGGCGGAACGATGCTGGGTGCGCGCCAATTGTAATAGCCGCCCTTGGGCGTGATGACGGTCAACGACCTTCCCCCGTGCGGCTTCATCGTCCCGGACGGGCCGTCAGCAAACGAGCTGCTCCTCACGGCAAGCCGACCAGCGATCCGCATCGGCAGCTGTGGCTGACAGCTGTTCAGGCAGCGTCTTCGCGGCGGTCGCGGACCTTCACATAAGCGAGTTGCGCGTGGTCAGCGCAGTACGGCTTTCCCGGTACCGACTCGGCATCGCAGAACCGGAAATTCCGGGTGCCCGGTTCGCCGATCGGCCAGCAGCAGGTGATAACCCGGCCATAAGGGCGCGGCGGCGGAGACGGTGCGACTCGCGGCGCAGACGCCGCCACCGGCCGGGGCGTCGCACTGGCCGTCGTCGGCAACGTGCGCGGCGCTGGCTGGGCTGGTGTGGCACCAATGCCCGTGCAGGCCAGCGGCGGCAAAGTCGGGCCGGCAAGGCGCCGGACCGTCGGACGTTGCGACGAACCGCGCCCCCCTTCGCGGCGAATAGGGGAAGGTCGGGCGCTCAGATCGAGTCGGTGCGCCTTACCGACCACGGCGTTCTTGGACACGCCGAGCCGGCGGCCGATTTCGGCGGTGGAGTGCCCCTCCGCCCAGAGCTCACGCAGCTTGATGATGGTTTCCTCGGCCCACTCCATGTTGTGGTATCTCCTCGTGGCCCGACCACAACATACAGTTTTCCGGTTCGACGGCTCAAGCTGCAAATCGACTCTACACACAAAAAGTTGGGGACAAGTCACCTCCCGCGACGCAAGATGTTGGTTCGGCTCTAGCCCAGCGCCGCCAGGTTCCCGGCCACCGCCCGGGTCGTCGGGTGTTCCGCACCGAGCGCGGCCAGGTAGATGCCGAGCGCATATTCCAACGCAGCGCGCGCCGAGATGCTGTCCCCCAGGTCGCGCAGAACACCCGCCAGGTTGTTGGCGTCGCGACCGACGCTGGGATGCTGCGTGCCGAGCGTCCGTTCGTCGATCTGCAGGGCACGCTCAAACACCGAATAGGCGACCTCCAGATCGCCCGCATCGTGCAGCACCAGCCCGAGATGGTTCAGGTCGGTCGCCACTTCCGGATGCTCTGGCCCATGTTCCGCGATGTGCAGCGCACGGGCGCGCTCCAGCAGCGACGTGGCCGTCGCGAACTCGCCCAGGTCATGCACGATGCGCCCAAGCTGGCGCAAATCGTCCGCCAGCGCCGGATCGTCTGGTCCGAGCTCTCCTTGGCGCTGTTCGATCAGGCGTTCAAGCTCGTCGCGGGTGGCACGCAGTTCGGCAGGTGAGGGCATGGCGGTACACGTCGCCTGCACAGTGGGAGAGGTCAAGCCGCGAAAGTGAGGCTCGTTCACCAAGGACCTCGACGGTGAGCCTTTCTCCGGGCAAGCGGTGAGCGCCACAACACCGATCGCTCCCCCAAGCGGATCGCCTTCGTTCACCCCTGGTAGGCGAGCACCGTCAGGCCACCATTCGTATCCGTGACGAACAGCGCCCGCCGGTTCCGGTTTCGGCGGGTTCCGCATGTCAATCACCGCGAGGATATGATCCACGTACCCGTCGAGATGCGCCGACGCGTCGCGCCCCCCAACCCACCAGAAGCGGTGCAGGCCGATGCCCGCTATCGGCATGAAGCCTATCTCACGCGGTGTTGCCGGATTGGCGAGATCGAACACGCGCATGCCAGCGGCAAATCCGCGCTCCCGCTTGCTGAAGCTGTCCGCCAGCGAGCGGCTAAAATGATCCTGCTCTTTTTCGTACTGCTACGGTGCCCAGACGTTCGCAGCATTCACCGCCAGCAGCAGCCCGTCGTGCACCTGGATCGGGCTCGCGCGCGTATTCGGCGGACAGGCAGTGAACTGCACCGGCTGCGGCGTGCGCGGATCGGCCACGTCGACGACCGTAATGCCATCGGAGAACATAGGCCCGACATAGGCATGCCCGCGCGCCACTATCGCCTGCACGCCGTCGGGCCGTCCGCCCTGGTCGGTATGTCCGAGGAAACGGATGCGTTGCGCGCTGCTCACGGGATTCCTCCTGGTTGCGCACACCGTCTGATGAACGCCGCTGCGGCTGACGCCAGGGCGTTGCCAGGGACCGTGCGCCGAGTGTGCCGTGCCCGCGCGGAGCGCGGGCGAAGCCTTATCAAGCGAGGCCGGGCCAGTCGCCGCGCTCCGACGCTGCCTTCAGCCACGCGCGCACACCGCCGGCCGAGCCGAACGCCGGCGCCACCTGGAGGCCCGCGCCGCCCATGGCGCGCGCGACGCGCATGCCGTCTTCGTCCGTCACGTCATCGCCGATGAACAGCGGCAAGCGCCCGGCAAACGGCGGACCTGCCATCAGCGCGCGCACCGCCGTCCCTTTGTCGACGCCGCGCGGCCGCACCTCCCAAACAAGCCTGCCCGCCAGCAGTTCGAATGTCGGCGACCCTGCCAGCATGGCCGACAAAGCATCGCGAAACAGCGGCCCTGCCTCAGGCACCGCGCGGTAATGCAGGGTGAAGCCGAGCGCCTTGCGCTCCACCAACGCGCCGGGATGCGCGTCGGCGAGCCGTTGCGCTGCCGCAATCCATGCGTCCGCGGGCGGCGCGAGTTGCTTGTCTGCTCGCTCCAGGGGGGCACCCGGCAGGCGACGCACCGTCCCCCCGTGTTCCGCCCCCAGCGCGAAGGCGCCATCGCCCAGCAGGCGGTCGATCACATCAGCGGTGCGGCCGGTGACAATCGCGACCGCGCCGCCGAGCCGCCCGCGCAGCCGATGCAACGTCTCCACCAGCCCGGATGGCACGACGACCGCGTCGGGCGTCGGTGCGATGTCAAGAAGCGTACCGTCCAGATCCAACAGCAGCGCCGTGCGATCGAACGGTGGCAGGCGGTCGAGGCTCATGGCGTGCAGCCTTCAACTCGAACGTCGTAGCTCGGACTTTGCAGCATCGACAGGAACGGTTCGTTCTGCAGCATCCAGCCCTTGAAGCCGGGCTGATCGGGGTTTGTATCGGTGATGACCAGCGACGCCGCAGCGTCCCGCGGCATGTCTGGCGGCCGAATGTCGCACGCCACAACCCGGATGTGCAGCGAGCCGTACGCCACTGACTCCCCGACATTGACGTGCAGTATGCTGGTGGTCGCGTTCACCTTGTCGAGCACCTGCACGATTGCGGCGCCCTGCGGGATCCATATGTTCGCCGGCGGTGGCACCGGCGTGGTGCCAACGGACTGTCCCGGCACATCTGGCGCCTCCCCGGGCACGGCAGGCAGCCCTGCCGCGGGCGGCCCGGCGGGGACGGCCGGTTGCCCGGGCGGTTGGACGCCGGGCGGCGGCGATGCTGTCGGGGTTTCGGCAGACGGCGGCAAGGGCTGCGTCGTCCCTTCCGTCTGTGGCGGCTGGGGCACGCCCGGCGCCGGCGATGACGGCGGACTCCATCCCTGCTGCCCCGGGCCAGCCGGCGCCTGGACGGTTGGCGGAAACGGGGCGGTTGCACCGCCGCCCGGCGGCTGCACCGGTTGCATCGGCCCCGCGCCGGGTTGCCCTGGGGGAGGCTGCATGTTGGGGGGCGGCAGCGGCTCGGACTGAATCGGCGGCGACGGCGGCAGCAGCTGCGCCCAGCCGATCGCGGGCGCAAGCGCCACCACCGCGGCCAGCGAAGTGAGCTTCATCGAGCGCGCTTAGGCGACTCAAGCCCCTCCACCATCGCGGTCAGGATCTGCCGCATCGCCTGTTCATCCACGCCCATCAGGATGGCATCCTCGAACGCGTCCTGCATGACCTGCGCGAGTTCGGCGTGGTTTTCGGCCAGCACGCGCATCTTTTCGCGGCAGCCGACGGCATTGCCGTCCAGGCCTGGCCAGCGCTCGGGCGGCGGCGGGATCATGGCGATTTGCCGGCGGGCGGAGCTGCGGGACTGGGCGCCGGCGTCGCCTGGCCGCCTGCCGGCTGACTGCCCGCCGGCTGACCGCCCTGTGTGCCGCCCTTGACCGTGCTCGCCAGGTTGGATGCGCTGAAGATGAATTTGCCCAACAACTCCTCCAGATTCACCGCGGATTGGGTGATGGTGATGGTCTGGCCTGGCCGCAACGTCGCTTCATCGCCGCCCGGCGACAGCGACAGGTAGTTGCCGCCCAGCAAGCCCTCGGACGTGATCGAGGCACTGGTGTCCTTCGGCAGATCGATCCCGGAGCGGACGGTGAACGACACCGTCGCGAGGAAGGTCTTCGGGTCAATTGTCTGGCCGGTGACGCTGCCGACTTTCACGCCAGCAAGTCGCACATCGGCACCAACGGCCAGGCCGTCCACGTGGTCGAACCGGGCGTAAAGTGTGTAGCCGGGGGCGGCGCTGCCCCCGGTATGGGCGATCGCATAGGCGAGGAAGCCGGCCGCGACCACGAGCACAATGGCGCCGGTCAGTACCTCCGACATGCTGCGTCGGGGCATCGCCCGCTCCTACTCGCCCGGGGTCCAGGCTTCGTAATCGCCGGTCGCGCGGGCGCGCTGCCCGCCCTGATAGTCATGGCCCGGCGGCCGGTACGATTGGGCCGTGCCGGTCAGGTTAGGCAGATGCGGCTTCTCCCACGACTTCCGCGCCACCTCCTGGATCGGTGCATCCGTGGTGTAGTGCAGCCAGGCGTGCCATTCGGGCGGCACCTCGGAAGCCTCCGGGGCGCCGGCATAGGCGACCCAGCGGCGCCGGCGCAGCCCCGGCCGCGCCCGCCGTTCCTCGAAGTAAACATTGCCTGCCGCGTCAGTACCGACACGGCGGCCGCAGAGCTTGGTGAACAGCCAGGTGCCGACGTTCATGGCCGGCCATATACGGGGCCGGCGCGCATCGGTCTATGCCCGCCGCACACTCCAGAAGAACGGCGCCTGGCTCTCCAGCATGTGGCTCAGATTCGCTTGGTAACCGTTGCGGATGTAGAAGAGACCGAGCGGGACCGTCGGCGCCTGGCGAAATGCCTCTTTCTGGATGGCGTCCGTGATCTTCATCCGGGTCGCCTTGTCCTTTGCGCTGAGAAAGTCGCTGGTCAGCTGTTCGATCTTTGCGTCGCTGAACCAGCCGAACCAGCCGCTGGCGCCCTGGCCGCGGACAATCGCCGACAGGACGGGATTGAGGATCGAGTCGCTTGGCCACCAGGTGTGGAAGATCGACCAGCCACCCTGGTCGATCGGGTTCTTGCTGGCGCGGCGCTGCACGACAGTGCCCCAGTCCGTTTCCTGCAGGACCGCATTCATGCCGAGCTTGTTCTTCAACAGATCGTAGGTCACTTCGCCGAACGGCCCGATGCTCGGAAAATCGGTGGGGTTGATGATGACCACCTTCTGCCCGGCATAGCCGGCTTCCTGCAGCAGTTTCTTGCCCAGCGCGACGTCGCCTTGCATCTCCGAGGCCCCAACCTGCGTGCCGAATGGCGTGCCGCAGGGGAACAGCGCCTTGCAGATTTTGTACGCCGAGGGATCGTTGCCGGTGACGGCGCGCATGTAGTCGTCCTGGTTCACCGACACCATAACGGCGCGGCGGATGCGTGCGTCGTTGAACGGCGGGAACAGTTGGTTGAAGCGCATCACGCCCATGTAGCCGGTGGGATTCGCCAGTCCGACCGTCAGCGCCTGGTTGCTCTTCAGCAGCGGCACGAGGTCTGCCTGCACCTGCTCCCACCAGTCGACTTCGCCCGCTTGCAAGGCTGCAGCAGCGGTGGCGGCATCAGGTATGATCTTCCATTCCACGCGCTTGAAGTGCGCGACCTTGCCGCCGGACGCCCAA
>JASHQG010000142.1 GCA_030037665.1 Acetobacteraceae bacterium | reverse complement strand
TTGCCGCGGCGCGTGAGAACGAGGTCGTTTTCACCTCACTGCCCGGACCCGCTGAATTCGGGGCGGCGATGTTGGAACCGCAGGTGGGCGTCATCGCCGGGTTGCAGTCAGGTGCCGTCCATATCGACCTGACCACCAATGCGCCAAATACCGTCGCCCGAATCGCCAGGGCGTGCCATTCGCGCGGGGTCGAGCTGATTGATGCGCCGGTCAGCGGTCGCCCGCCTTCGATGACGGTGATGGTCGGCGCCAGCGATGCCGCGTTTATGAGGTATCGACCATTGTTCGAGGCAATTGCTGCCAACGTGTTTCATGTTGGCCCCAGCGGCGCCGGCGCGACAGCCAAGCTGGTCACGCAGTACCTGGGCTACACCAACTTCATCGCCGCGATCGAAGGGATGCTCATCGCGGCCAAAGCCGGAATCGACCTCGAGGTTCTGGCCCGGATCGTTCCGGTCAGCGCCGGGCAAAGCCGCACCTTCGACAATATCGCCCGCGCCGTGTTTCCCGGCACATTTGCGGCCGGCGGTACACTCGACATCGTCGCCAAGGACGTGGAGCTTGCTTGTCAGCTCGCGCGTGACGTCGGTGCTCCGGCGGCTTTGGGTGCGCTCGCCTCCGACATATATAAGCGCGCTCAGGCAAGGGGTTGGGGCCAGGAGGGGTTCCCGGTCGTTGCTCGTGTGCTGGAAGCGATGGCCCAGGCTGAGTTGCGCGCCGGAAGCCAGGCGGGAGGCAAACGATGAGCTATGATCGCATTGCCCGGCTGCTGCTGACCCACGAGATCACCGAGTTCCTGTACGCCGAAGCTGAATTGCTCGACGAACGGCGTTACGACGACTGGCTGGCCCTGTTGTCGGAGGACATCCGCTATTGGATGCCGATGCGGCGCAACGTCAAATACGATGACACTGCCCGCGAATTCACCCGAGAGGGTGAGGACATCAGTTGGTTCGATGAAGGCAAGGACACACTGGCCCGCCGTGTGCGCCAGATTCAGACTGGCATCCATTGGGCGGAGGAGCCGAGATCACGGATAACCCACATGGTGTCGAACGTGCAGTTGTTTGAGATGGCGGCCGACGCGGACGAGCCGCACGAGGTTTCGGTGAAATCGCGGTTCCTGATCTATCGGAACCGTGTGGAGACGGAAACCGATCTCCTCGTCGGCAAACGTGAGGACACCTTGCGCCGACACGGCAGCGGTTGGCTGATCGCGAGGCGGAGGATCATCCTTGACCAGAATGTCCTGTTGACAAAGAACCTGACGTTTTTCTTTTGAACGGAGTACGGCGATGACGATGAACGGACCGCGTGGCTACCGACCCGGCCTCGTCGATCTCGCATCAGGGCAGATCAGTCGCGAGATTTTCGTCAATGACGACATCTACGCCCAGGAACAGGAGCGCGTGTTTGCGCGCTCATGGCTGTTCATCGGGCATGAAAGCCAGATTCCCACCCCTGGCGATTTCTTCGTCTCCCGAATGGGCGAGGAGTCAGTGATCCTTTGCCGTGATCGTGCAGGGGCGGTGCATGTCTTCCTCAACTCATGTCGCCATCGAGGTATGAAGGTGTGCCGCTACGATGACGGCAATACCACCGTGTTTACCTGCCCCTATCACGGTTGGAGTTACGGAACCGATGGCGCTCTGGTCGGAGTACCGTTCTTCCGCGAGGCCTATCATTCGGAGCTCGATAAAGCCAAATGGCGCCTGGTCGAGGTCGCGCAAACGCATAGCTACAAAGGCACGGTATGGGCCAATTGGGATGCGTCGGCGCCACCATTCCTGGAATATCTCGGCGAGTTTCGCCGCTTCCTTGATCTAATCCTCGATGGCTGGGATGGACGAGAAGGGCAGGCGGAGCTCATCGGCGGCGTGCAGAAATGGATCATTCCGTGCAACTGGAAGTTTCCGGCGGAAAACTTCAGCGGTGACACGTATCACAACATCTCGCACCGCTCGGTCGATCTGGTTGGTGCGGGCCCAAGCGGACGCAGCCGGCGCGATTACAGTGAGCTCAACGTTGCCCGCAAGCTGCACGTCGCCATTCCCGATCGCGGTCACCAGACGATCACCTATGTGCTGCCCAAGGATCATCAGCCGCACGCGGCGTATCAGAACTCTCCCGAAGTTGCGGAGTATTTCCGCCATTGCGAAGAGGAGCGGCGACAGCGCGCAGGCGCGAACAGCCGTCTGATGGGCGCGCCAGGCGAGATCTTTCCCAATGTCGCGTTGCTTCCACGGCAGCCGCGCACACTGGCGGTGTGGCACCCGAAGAGTGCGCACGAGACCGAGGTTTGGCGCTTCTTCTTTGTCGATCGTGATGCCCCGCAACAGGTCAAGAATTTCCTGCGCGACTACTATATTCGCTACTCCGGACCAGCAGGCATGACCGAGCAGGACGACATGGAGAACTGGAATTATGCCCACTCCGCCAGCCGCGGGGTAATCGCCCGCCGCTATCCCTACACATACGAGATGGGGATGGGTCATGCGATCGAGGACTATGAGTCGGAGGGACTCAAGTTACCAGGCCGGGTCGTCGACCTCACCAAGGCGCAGGCAAGCGAGGAACCGATGCGCAACCTTTATCGCCGCTGGGCTCAGTTCATGGAGGCCGATAGTTGGGATGAGCTGATGACGTGGCGCCACCAGGAGGCGCACGAGGCCCGCGCAGCGGAATGAGCGATCCGATCAACATCCGCGA
>JASHQG010000141.1 GCA_030037665.1 Acetobacteraceae bacterium | reverse complement strand
TCGGCGAAGCCGGGATAGTTCTCGACGTCGGTGGTGATGGTGAGCTGGCCGCCCGGCTGCAGCCCGGCCACCAGGATCGGCTGCAGGTTCGCGCGGGCTGCGTAGATGGCCGCGGTGTAACCGGCGGGGCCGGCGCCGACGATCACCACGCGGCTACGATGCGTCTCAGGCATGTGTTCGGTCCGGGTTGTGCGCTGAGGCGACCATATCGGTCGCGGCGGGCGCGAAACAAGGAAACCGCGCACTGCCGCCGCTGGACCGGTGCGGTCGAAGCGCGCGGCGCGGCGGGTTCGCACACGGCTCGAAGCCACTCGTGGCCTGCATCGCCGCGACCCCCGACCAGCGTCGCTTCACACGCAGAGGTCTTACGCTCCGCAAGACAGGAGCGGTTGTTGAGCGTCGTGGTTTCGCGGTTGCGCGGTCACCTGCGCCGAGTACGGTCGCCCTCCTGGTGATTCGCCGACGAAAGGTCTCTGCATGCGTCCTCGTACTCTCCGCTCCTTCGCATTCGCTGCCACGCTGCTGGCCGCGTGCTCGTCCAACGAGCAAGGCGCCAGCACTGGAGCCGGCGGTGCCGGCATGGGCACAGGGTCCGGCATGGGCGCAGGGGCTGGCTATGGCGCCGGCCAAATCACGCCAGGCAGCGAGGAGGACCTGGTGCAGAATGTGGGGGACCGCATCTTCTTCGACACCGATCGAAGCGATCTGACCGACACTGCGCGCAACACGCTGATGCGTCAGGTGCAGTGGCTGCAGCAGTATCCAACCGTCAACCTCCTCATCTCGGGCAACTGCGACGAACGCGGAACGGAGGAATACAATCTCGGCCTCGGTCAACGCCGAGCGGTGACCGACGCCAATTTTCTGGTAGCCCAGGGCGTGAGCGCATCGCGGCTGCAGACCATCAGCTATGGGAAGGACCGCCCGGTCGATCCGGCGAGCACGCCCGAGGCCTGGGCAAAGAACCGCAACGCCATCACCCAGGTGCGCTGAGGTACAATCAGCTGAGGTACAATCAGTTGCGCCGCCCGAGCGGCGCGCTTCCCTCCGGACCTGTGGCCGGGGTCAGCACGATCGGGTTGGGCGCCGGATCGTAATCGGCCATGCGGCCCTTGACGTCGATGGAACGGAACCGTTGAGCTGTGAAACCGGACGAGAAATGCCCCACCCGCATGCCGGCTTTCAGTTTCAGCTGCGTCAGAAACATGTCCGGGTCCGGGAAGTCCGTCCACACACTCGGAAGGAACAAGGCCCGGCGGCCGGCGTCGTCGATCATCAGGCCGTCCACCTGCGGACGGAGCTGGGCAAGCAGGTCCGCCTCGCTGGAGAACATGATCGGCGTCGCTGGCGTCAGCACCGAAATGGACAGGTCGAGCGCGGGGTCCTCCGGCAGCACCAGCGGGGGAAATCGAGGGTCCCGGAACGCAGCGTTGAACGCGTGGTCCACAACATCCTCGACCAACGGGCGCCAGGCGACGGGAGAACCGACGCATCCGCGCAACTCGCCGTTCCGGCGTAGCGTGACGAAAGCGGCGCCGTTCGCCGCGAGGCGCGGCGGCAGGTCGGTATTGCCGACGACCTGGGGGGGCCGGCCTGTATTGAAGCCGATCTCGATGGCGCGGCGGGCCGTCTGCAACAGAATCGGCCCGACGGCCTCGACGGCTGCGCGCTCCGCGTCGAGCGTTTCGATTTGGGAGCGGGACTCGCAGAGCGCCCAGGCCCCGTAGCCGACCACGCGATCGCGGGGCCCAGCCGTGTCGCCCGAATTGCGCAGGTCGAGGCGCTCGACGGCCATGCCGCGCTGCCTGGCCGACAGCAGCATGCCGCGCGTCGGCACGCAGCCACACGCGTGGGTGGGAGTCAGTATGTCGTGGTCAAGGCGCTCGATTGCTTCTGCGGTACGCCGGTCGATGGCCTGCGCGGCCGCGTAGTCGAGATAGTGCGACAGGTCGGTGGAAATGACGAACCGGGTCTCAGGGCCACCCCAGAGGGCATCGAACACGGCAGCGACACCCTCAGCAGAGGCGGCACCGGCGACCAACGGCACCAAGCGGAAATCACTCCCCAGTACGTGCTGCAGGAAGGGCACATGCACCTCAAGCGCATGTTCCCTGGCGAAGGCGGCGTCCAGCGGGCGGACCATCGGGAATGCGCGGAGCTGTGCGATCGCGTCGGTATCCAGCCGGACAGTGCCGTTCGGCAGCGACCAGGCGTCGGTGGTGTCAACGGCGATGCCATCGAAGCCGACCCAGTGCGACGGGCCGATCAGCACGACGCGGCTGATCGCGCCGGGCGCCTCAGCGAGACGGGCATAGGCGCTGGCAGCGACGGAACCGGAATACACATAGCCCGCATGTGGACCGATGATGGCCTTGGGTGGCGCCGAGGTGGTCGGTGGCACGCGGTTGGCTTCGGTGAGCAGGCGGGCGATCTGGTGCCGTAGGACCACAGGGTCGGCTGGGTAGAAGGTTCCGGCAACAGCTGGCGATCGAATGGCGGTCACGGCGGGACCTCGCAAGTGACAGCGGCAGCGTCCGGATCTTCGTTTATTGGGACCGAACGCAGGTCGAGTACTGGACGCGCACCGACTTGGTCAAAAAGAGCGGAGAACTGGGGTACATCATACGCCGACGGCAGCGGTACAGCCAGTCATCGCCTGTTCTGAGTGCCGCGCGGATGAAGGCACGACCTCGCTCCTTTGGCGCAACGTTCATTCCGTTCATCAGCGCAATCGGCGGGCAGAGCACCTGACGGTGCCGCACCCGTCCATATTTATCGAACCCGTGCGCACGCAGTGCGGATCCGGCAATCTCTGCCGCGGCCTCAACAGAAGGCGGGTGTCTGCTCCACGCCCCGGGGGGCCGCACTCATCGTGTACAGCCCCCTCGCCCCGGGCCGGCACCAGCATTACCTATGCTATGCGATGGACACTGCTCCCGACACCGCCGTCTTTCGCGCCCGCCATTGGCACGCCCTGCCGGACGGACGCCTTCAGTGCGACGTCTGCCCGCGCCTCTGCAAGCTGCACGAAGGCCAGCGTGGCCTTTGCTTCGTGCGCGCTCGGGAAAACGACGCGCTGGTGCTGACCACCTATGGCCGCTCCTCCGGCTTCTGCATCGATCCGATCGAGAAGAAACCGCTTAATCACTTCCTACCCGGCACGCCGGTGCTCTCCTTCGGCACCGCCGGCTGCAACCTGACCTGCAAGTTCTGTCAGAACTGGGACATCTCGAAAGCGCGTGAGGTCGACAGGCTGAACCAGAGTGCTACGCCGGCACAGATCGCCGACGCGGCACGGCGACGTGGCTGCCGCTCGGTCGCGTTCACATACAACGATCCGGTTATCTTCCTGGAGTACGCGGTCGATACCGCGATCGCCTGCCATGAAGCCGGCCTCAAGACAGTCGCTGTCACCGCCGGCTATATAACCAAAGCAGCGCGTGGTGACTTCTACCGCCACATCGATGCTGCGAACGTTGATCTGAAGGCATTTACGGAGGGCTTCTACCGTAACCTCTGCGGCGGCCGGCTATCCGATGTGTTGGATACGCTGGTTTGGCTGCGCCACGACACCAACGTCTGGATGGAAATCACCACGCTGCTGATCCCCGGCGAGAACGACGGCGATGCGGAGATTGGCGCACTCGCGAACTGGGTCAGAGCCGAACTTGGCGTGGACGTGCCGTTGCATTTCAGCGCATTTCACCCCGACTGGCGCATGCGCGACAAACCGCCGACACCGCCTGATACGCTGAGCCGCGCACGCACCATCGCGATGGAGCGCGGCCTCCATTACGTCTATACAGGCAATGTCCACGATCCCGCCGGTGGCAGCACATGGTGCCACGCCTGCGGCGCATTGCTGATCGCGCGTGACTGGTACGAACTCGGTCCATGGAGCCTCGACGCGCGTGGTTGCTGCAGGAACTGCGGTGCGGCAGCGGCGGGCGTGTTCGAACCCACGCCGGGCAACTGGGGAAGAAAGCGCGAGCCGGTGCGCCTCTGAGCGCAATCGGCGGTCATTGCTCCGGCGTTTTGCGCCGAGCAGGCAACCAGCGCCTCTCGAGCGCAGTGCAATCCGCACACGTCTCATTGCGCCGGGTGCGAGAAAAGAGCCCGACCCTGTGAAGGGTCGGGCCCAGGGAAGGTCCGGGTTGACCTGGGCCGAAGCGGCCCACTCAGCCTCCGCGGGTGTCGGGGCAGCGGCGGCTGATAGGCGGTTTTCTCGCACGCCCGTGCTCGCGTGGCTGTGAGCCGGCTCACAGGTTCAGTGATAAATTATGGGAAAAGGCCGCGGACGTTCTTGGCGCTGCGCACCCGCTCCACCCCGATTGCCATCGCCGCGGTGCGGTGCCCGACGCCGTCATGCTCGGCCCGGGCCATCACCTGCTGGAAGGCCTTGTGCAGCACCTGATACAGCCGGTGCATCACTTCGGCCTCGTCCCAGAAGAGCTGCTGGAGGTCCTGCACCCACTCGAAATAGCTGACCACCACGCCGCCGGCGTTGCACAGGATGTCAGGAATGACGAAGACCTCGCGTCGACGCTGGTCCAGAACTTCGTCCGCTTCCGGTGTGGTCGGACCGTTTGCGCCTTCCGCCAGGATGCGGCACTGCAGCCGCGTCGCGAGATCGGCGTCGATGACCCGCTCAATGGCAGCCGGTACCAGCACGTCGCATTTCTGCGCCAGCAATTCGCGCGGATGGAAGGCAACTTCGTTCGAAAAACCAGCCAGCACGCCCTTCGCTGCGGCGTGCTTCAGCAGTGCGTTCACATTGAGACCGCGCGGATCATAGTAGCACGCGGTGTGGTCGGCCACGCCGATGATGCGCATCCCGCGTTCGGCCAAGGACTGCATCGCCACGCTACCGACATTGCCGAAGCCCTGGACGACTGCCGTTGCGCCAGAGGGATTGAGGCCGATCTTCTGGCAGGCACGCTCCACCAGGAAGCCGACGCCGCGGCCGGTCGCCTCGCGCCGGCCCTCGGTGCCGCCGGACGCGACCGGCTTGCCGGTGACGATTTCCATCACCGTACGTCCCTGGTGCATTGAGTACGTGTCCATGAACCACGCCATCACTTGCTCATTGGTGCCCATGTCGGGCGCCATGACGTCGGTGTGCGGGCCAACGAACGGAATCATCTCCTGCATGTAGCGGCGGGACAGGTTTTCCAGTTCGTGCCGCGACAGCGAAGGCGGATCCACGGCGACACCACCCTTCGCGCCGCCATACGGAAGATTGGTCAGCGCGCATTTCCAGCTCATCCAGATTGCCAGCGCGGCGACCTCGCCGATGCGCAGATCCGCAGAAAACCGCGTGCCGCCCTTCGTCGGTCCGCGCGTCAGGTGGTGCTGCACGCGATAACCGTGGAAGACGGCGACACTGCCGTCGTCACGGTGGATCGGGCAGGCAACCGTGACGGCGCGTTTGGGAAAGAGCAGCCGCTCGCGCTCATCGAGCGGGATATCCAGGTGATCGGCAATCACACGGAATTGCTGTCGGGCCATATCGAACACCGGCCCGGTGTAGATGGTCATCTGATCCTCCTGACCCTTGTCGACCGGCGGCGCCGGCAATCCTTATCGCTGCGGAAATCAGGCGAATTTACGGGTTCACGACACGCTGCGCGGCGTTGGTCCGGCCACCTGGTCCCGCAGGACGGCCTCAGAGGTGACGCGGTGGACCGGGAAATCCAATAGGAAAGTTGCCCGGGGGCGCGCGCGGCTCGCCGCCCGGCAAAAGCAAAGCCGGCGCGACGCACGGCATGCGCCGCAGCCGCCCCTGAACGCCGATCGCCGGTTCCATCGTCAGCGCAGTCTGGTATGTGGGCCGTTCATGGATCGCCTGACGGCTGCGAACGGCATTTCGGAGCACGTGCCGGTGGTGGTTGGCGGCCCCTGGCTTCGGCCAGTCCGAAACAGGCGGGAACCACGCCGGTGAGGGCCGCCGTGCCGCTGTTGCTGTCAGTGACTGGCGGGTATGTCGACACCGCTGGGTTCCTCGCCCTGCAAGGCTTGTTCACCGCGCATGTGACGGGAAACTTGGCGACCGCGGGCGCGGCGCTGGTGTTCGGCACATCAGGCGTCGTGGCCAAACTGTTGGCGCTGCCCGTCTTCGCCGTGGTTGTGGCGTTCGCCCGCGTCCTGGGCGATGCCATGGCCGGCCAGCCCGCGCGCCACGGGGGCGTGTTGCTGACACTGGAGCAGGTGTTGCTGCTGACAGGCGGTCTTCTTGCCATCCGG
>JASHQG010000140.1 GCA_030037665.1 Acetobacteraceae bacterium | reverse complement strand
TTCGACCGCGTCGGCGCTGATCCCCCACATGATCGCAGCGCGCCTTTTCAACTCCTCGATAACCTTCTCGGAGGCCTGGGTTACCGCCATGCCACCGGCGAAGGTAACGCGGCTGCCACCGGTAGAGGCGCTGAACCCGATCGCGGTCGTATCGCCAACCACCGGCCGGACGTGCTCGAACGGGATGTGCAGCACCTCCGCAACCATCATCGCCATCGAGGCACGCGAGCCGCCGATATCGGGATGGCCCCCGGTGACGGTGACAGTGCCGTCCTCATTGACGTGCACCGCAGCGCTCGATTCACCACCAGCATTGTGCCAGTAGCCCGAGGCAATGCCGCGTCCCTGGTTGGGCTTCAGCGCCACCTTCATATGCTCGCTGGCTCGCGCGGCCTCCAGCGTCTTTTGATAGCCGATATTGACCCAGGTGACGCCGTGCGTCGACGTGGCGCCATTTTTAGCACCGTTGATTTCGCGCATCTGCAGCGGATCGATGCGCAATTCGCGCGCCAGTTCGTCGACGCAGCTCTCTAATGCGAACGACCCGATCGGCGCGCCCGGCGCGCGGTACGCTGCGACCTTCGGTCTGTTGCACACCACGTCGTAACCGACGGTCAGGGCGTTCGGGAAGTCGTACACCGCCATCGCGCAGATGCAGCCCTGCTGCACCGGTGATCCGGGGAACGCGCCGGCCTGATACTTGAGGATAGTCTGCGCTGCGATGATATGACCGTCTTTCTTGGCGCCGAGCTTGACTTCCACGACGGCACCAGAGGTCGGACCGGTGGCGCGGAACACCTCTTCGCGGCTCATCACCATCTTGACCGGTCGCCCCGACTTCTTCGACAGCATATAGGCGAGCGGTTCGAGGTAGATGATCGTTTTGCCGCCGAAGCCGCCGCCGATCTCGGCCGGGATGGCACGGATATTCGCGATATCGGCGCCGCAGATGCGCGAGGTATAGGCGCGCACCATGAACTGACCCTGGCTCGAACTGTGGATGACGGTCTGGCCGTCGGCGCCGACCGAAACCAGACAGGCGTGCGGTTCGATATAGCCCTGGTGGACCGGCTTGGTCGTGTAGCGCCGTTCGATGACCACATCGGCGTTCTCGAAGCCGGCCTTGACATCGCCCTTGGCGAAACGCACGACCTTGGTGATGTTCGACGGCTTCTCGGGCTTCGGATCGATCCCTGCCGTAAAGATGTTGTCATGCAGCAGCGGCGCGTCCTCGGCCATTGCTGCTTCAACATCCATTACGTGCTGCAGGACTTCATATTCAACCTCGATCAGTTCGAGCGCCTGCTCGGCGATCAGCTGCGAGGTCGCCGCGACCGCGGCCACCGTGTGGCCCTCGTAGAGAACTTTCCCCTTCGCGATGCAGTTCAGCGACAGGTCGCGCAGGTTATGCGGCGCGGCGCCGATATGCGCGCGCTCGGGCGTGATGTCGGGAAAATCGGCGCGGGTGATGACCGCCCTCACTCCGGGCAGTGCCCGCGCTTTCTCGGTATTGATCGAAACGATCCGGGCGTGAGCATGGGGGCTGCGCTTGATCCGGCCCCACAGCATACCCGGCATCGTCATGTCGGCACCGAAATTGGCCCGGCCCGTGACCTTGTCGACGCCGTCGGGGCGGATCGGCCGGGTGCCAACTACATGAAGCGCCGCCTTATCGAGATAACTCATCTGCCCCCTCCCTCGTCCCGTGTACGACACCCGACATGCTATAGAAGCCGAGAGTGTCGGGAAAGTGGATGGGCTGAGAGCGTCATGAGGAACCGGGTCGTTCCTCGACTGGGGACTTGTGGTTGGGCTGGCTTGTACGATTGATGGAGACGCGTGCCGATGGGCAAGCCTTCATATTCTAGAGCTTGCCCAACTCGGTGCCCTCGGGGATATGGCTGTGTCATCTTCGGCAGAGTTGCGCCGGTGCCGCCGCGGCGCCAGCATGAAGTGGTTGGAGGAAGCGATGCATCAGGGCCTGATCGACCCTGCGGGTGTGCGGCTGCCGCTACAATGACAGGATTTGTGTAGCCTGCCGTTGCACCGATAGGGCAATCGGCAAGTAGACGAGCCTTGGAGGAGTTGCGATCATGGAGTTCGAACTCAAATACACCGTGGCGCAGGAAGAATTCCGCAACGAGGTCCGCTCCTGGCTCGCGGCCAATGTGCGGGATGGTATCACTGCGCGCCCGCGGACCTTCGAAGAGTCGCGCGCGATTTACCTCATGCGCCGCGAACTGGGCAGGAAGCTCGGCGCGAAGGGCTGGCTCTACCCGTCGGGAGAGCGAAAGTACGGTGGAGGTGGTCTCGATCTGGATCAGATCATCGTGCTGGAGGAAGAGACGGCGCGACTGGGCCTTGGCCTGCCGCCGTACTACGACAGCGGCGGAAAGATGGGCAGCGCCAGCATTCGCGTCTGGGGCACCGAGGAGCAGAAGCAGCGCTTCCTGCCTCCCATCTACCAAGGCGAAGTCCGCAGCTGGCAGTTATTGACTGAACCGTCCGCCGGCTCGGATCTGGCGGGTGTCAAGACCACCGCGATCCGCGATGGCGATGCATATGTCATCAACGGCCAAAAGATCTACATCGGCTCCCATCACGGCGCCGACCGCTACTGGACCATCGCCGTCACCGATCCCAACGGCAAGCGTCACCAGAACGTGTCATGGTTCATGATCGATGCGTCCTTGCCGGGGATCACGACACAGCCGCTCTATATGTTGAGCGCGCAGAGCGAAGGCGAAACTGACGAGTTCGGCCACAAGAACATCATCTTCTTCGACAACGTCCGGGTCGCCGCGGACTGCCTCGTTGGGGGCGAGAACAACGGTTGGAAGGTGGCTTCGACCCACCTTGAGGTGGAGCACAGCGGCCAGGGCAACATTCGGACCAATCCGGTGTGGATTGCGTTGCTTGACTATTGCCGCAAACACCATCGCGACGGCCTGCCGCTGATCAAGGCGCCGGACGTCAGGGCCAAGTTGGCTGAGATATTCAGCCGGCTCGAAGCCGTCCGGTTGTTATCTACCCGGAACTTCTGGATGGTCTATGCCGGCGAGAAACGCTCCTATGAAGGGTCGCAGGTGTCGTATCTGAGAAAGACCACCAACCTGTGGCTTACCAAGGCTATTCTCGACCTGCTTGGACCGGCGGCGCTGAGCAGCGATCCCATCCTTGGCGCGATCGATGGGGTTGCCGAAGCGCAACAGCGGAGAGGGATCGTCGAGCAGCATCCTGGCGGCACCACCGACATCCAGCGTGTCGTCATCGCGCGTCGGCTTGGCGTCGGGAACCGAGAACCGCAACAGGCAGGGCGGCTTGGCGAAGAGGGTTTGGCCCGCAAGAAGTTGGCCGAGGTCTGATCATGGATCTCTCTTTGACGCCATCGCAGATACTGATCCGGGACAGCGTGCGATCGTTTGTGCACCGATACGTCCCAAGGGCTGAACTGGTGCGCCAAGCAAGCGAGGGCCGGACCTGGGATCCGGCCTGGTTCAACCATTTCCGGGAAGCCGGATGGACGGGAGCGTTGGTGCCAGAATCGTTCGGCGGCCTGGGCCTTGACGCGCTCAGCGTGGCGTTGATCTTCGAGGAGTTGGGACGTGGCGCAGTCCCAAACCCACTACTTGTCGCGAATGCCATCGCCCCGTGTCTGCTGCTTGCGTGCGAACCATCCGAACGGCGTGACGCGACGCTGAACGCCATCGCAAACGGCGGCATGATCCTCGTTCCGGCATTACGAAGGCCGGACACGTCCTGGAACGGCATCGCTGAGACCTGCACCGCGCTGACTCAAGGACAGAATGGTTGGTTGCTGACAGGATCCAAGGCTTTCGTGCCTTATGCGGACGCCGCAACTCACTTCCTGGTCAGCGTCACCACGCCGGACGGAAAAGCCTCCCTGTCAATCGTTGCTGCCGGCGCTGCTGGAATCGCTACCAGGCTGTTGCCCGGGTTCATTCAGGCGAACCATGAAGTCAAATTCGACGATGTCATGATCGCGGAAGCGGACATCCTGCGAAGCGGCGATCAGTCGTTCGACGACGCCTTGGCCGCAGCACGCGTGGTGACCGCGGCCTATCAAGTAGGCGGCATGCTGGAGATGCTCGACATGTCAGTCGCCCACAGCAATACGCGCATCCAGTTCGGCACTCCGATCGGCAGGTTCCAACGTGTGCAGGACCACATCATCCGCCTGCTGAATGCGATGGATGCAGCGAAATGGGCGACCTATGAGGCAGCATGGGCCATCGACGCAGGCCACAATGGCGTCGCCCGCAGTTATCTAGCCGGGTCAACGGCCAGCGACAGCTACATCGAGGCGGCCAACGCCGCGCATGAGGTTCATGCGGCTATCGGCAGCGACCCTCGATACGGTCTGACGCTGTACACGCGGATTTCCAGGACGCTATATGAACTGCTGGGCCCGCCTGCTTGGCAGCGACAACGGATGGCGAACGCGTTGGGCTGGTAGAACGGTTGTGTAAACATCGAGGAGTGGCCGGACTGACCATCTCTCTGTGGGAAGGAGTACGCGCATGATGGTACGGATATATACAGGTCACGACGGCCAGACCCATTTTGAAGACCTCCCTCTTCCGGCCGAGCAGAACCATAACATTGCGCTCCAGGCGGGTGCCAATCTCGTGTTCCGCAGCTTCCCTGCGGACTATTTCAGCAATTGGCACACCGCGCCCCGACGACAATATATTTTTATTCTCGAGGGGCAGATGGAAATCGGGATCGGCAATGGCACCGCGCGCCGTTTTGGACCGGGTGATGTGGTCCTCGCCGATGACCTCACGGGCCAAGGTCACACGACGCGCTCGTTGGGCGTTCCGCGCGTCAGTGCCACTGTGCCGGTGGCCGTCTGACATGCGGGCTGCCCCCAACCATGCATAAGGAGGCTGCGTATGCCAGAACGTCAGCGTATGACGACCCGACTGAAGACCCTGTTTCAACGGCCCGAATTGTTTGTCCTGGCGGGCGGGATCAATCCCATTGGCGCGAAGATGGCGGAAGCGCTGGGCTACGATGCCTTCTACATGTCCGGGGGCAATACCTCGGCGCACCAACTGGGCTGGCCTGACTCCGGGACCAGTATGCGCGACATGGTGGACAATGCCCGGAAGATTGTCCTGAGCGTGCAGATCCCGGTCTTCGCGGATGCTGATACAGGCTACGGTGACGCCATCAGTACGCATTACACCGTGCGGGAATACATTCAGGCGGGCATTGCTGGCGCCCATATCGAGGACCAGACGTTTCCGCCGAAATCCGGCTCCCGCCGCCGATGTATCTCGATTCAGGAGATGGTCGGAAAGCTCCGGGCGGCGATGGATGCCAAACGGGATCTAGACCCTGACTTCGTGATCATGGCGCGGTGCGATCTCGGCGGCGTGCCGGGCGCCAGCTTCGCGGAAATCATTGAACGCTGCCAGGCCTACAAAGCCGAAGCACAGGTTGATGTTGTCTGTCCCAACGGCTTGCGCACCTGGGAGGAGATTCAAGAGGCGATCCGCCTCATTCCTGGGCCCGTCGTCCCCCTCATTCCGACCAACCTGTCGCCGTATCCCTCTCTACAGGCGCAGCAGGATGCCGGGGCCGCCGCGGCCTGGTTTCCCGCGTTGACCACCATGGCGGGCCTACAGGCCAACTGGGATTTCTTGAGTGATTTTAAGCAGCGCGGCACTTTGGCGCTGGACGCGCTCCGCGCTCAGGCGGCTGAGAGTCCCTGGGGCATCGCCAGCAATGGCCGCATTCTGGACGAGCAGCGTCTGCGCTCCATGGAGGA
>JASHQG010000139.1 GCA_030037665.1 Acetobacteraceae bacterium | reverse complement strand
ACGGATTGGCCTACTTTCATATTCGGCCGCATGCACATCACGTGATACGCGCCCGGCCTGAAAGCGAAGCTGCCATGCGCCGGGACGACGATGTTCTTCACTCCGACCATCTTCTCCTGTCCGTTCTCGCTGACAGTCCTGTGCAGCATCATACTGCCGCACGCTTCCGACTGAGCGGCAGTTAGCACAGCAGGCTGGCTGGTTAGGTTGTGTAGCGTCATGTAGCCGCCTGCAGGAAGCGTCGCCAGCAGGAAACGAAACCATGGGTGTTCGACAGTGATCGGTGACGTCGTGCCTGCAAAGGCAAGGCCGGAGTATCCAGCGATTGTCAGAGCGATCCAAAGGGCCAACGTGTTCCGCGGTCTCAGGACGCAAAGCTGGTTTGCACGAGATGGTCGCATTTTGCCAACTTCCAATTCGCACGTGGCACCGGGATCACTACGTGATTCGTAGCTTAAGCCGAGCCGCCCATTAGACAAGATGGTAGTGTTATTGATAATGGCCTAGAAGATTCGAGCTTCCATGATGGGCGCAAGAGCTGGTTTACTCTGCCACACGTAAGCGGTCTCCTGTTATGTCCTTGGTTGCCTGGTCCACCCGAAAACGGCTATCGGCAAACGTTCAAACTTGGGTGCGCGGCATGGTCGGCATTCTTCGAGTGAATTCCAGCGCTAGCCGCCATGGCCCGCCGAGGCCTAACTCGGCGAAGAACGCCGCCGCGCTTCTGCGGATGCGGCCGCACAGACGGCGAGGCCGGCTGGTATACATAAGTTCCCGAAAAGGACGACCTTAGTCCGACAGAGTGACCTTGATCTCGTCGTAACGTTTGAGTTTGTAGACAGAGACCGAAATGATCCAGGCAAGGACAAAGATGCCAATGATGGTATAACCTAAGATACCGAAGGCGGTGTCGCCGTTTAGCGTGGCGATCGGGTCCCAGAACCAGCCAGTCAGATTGAACTGGCCCTGGATCAGTCCGAGCGTCTCCAGCCCACCGACGACCACTGCCACCAACACGGAGACCGAGGTGACGGTGATGTTGTAGAACAGCTTGCGCATCGGTTTCATGAAGGCCCAGCCATAGGCTCCGAGCATGAGGATGGAATCGGTCGTGTCGATGAGCGCCATACCCGCAGCGAATAGGCCCGGGAATACCATGATCGACCAGACGGGCAGACCTTTCGACGCCGCAGCGGCGGAAATACCGAGCAACCCGACCTCCGTAGCGGTGTCGAAACCCAGGCCGAACAGGAAGCCGATAGGGTACATCTGCCAGCTATGGTCGACGAATTTGAACAGGCCGCGAAAAATGCGCCCGAAAAAGCCCCGTTTGGCAAGCAAGATATTCAAATCATCGTCGGAGTATTTCCCGCCCGCCTTCACACGCCGGAAGGTGGCGATGATGGAGACGAGAATGATCAGGTTCATCACCGCTATGGCAAGCAAGAAGAACGCCGAAATCAGCGTGCCAACGATGCTGCCCCAATTCTCCAGTGCGTCGAACTTGTCCTTGATTGCGACG
The DNA here is from genome assembly GCA_030037665.1 of Acetobacteraceae bacterium. Classification (GTDB taxonomy): domain Bacteria; phylum Pseudomonadota; class Alphaproteobacteria; order Acetobacterales; family Acetobacteraceae; genus JASHVB01. The sequence continues at coordinate 4,213 of JASHQG010000139.1, read as the reverse complement.
GTTGTGATTGCCACGGCAGCCGACAGGCCGAACACGATGGTAGAATGACCCAGCGAGAAGAAGAAGCCGACACCCACCGGCCGCTGTCCCTGTTGCATCAGCTTGCGGGTCACGTTGTCGATGGCTGCGATATGGTCCGCATCTACGGCATGGCGGAGGCCGAAAGTGTAGGCGAGCAATGACGTGCCCAGCAGCAGTGGGTAATTATGGAATACCGCTACGGCCACGATCCAAAGCAGGATATTGGCCATGCCTAAAAACATGTAGATGCCGAGGATCCGGCGTCCAGTTCGACCACCCAAGCCCCGTCGCAACGTCGCCAGCATGCAAAATCTCCCACGTGCCGTCCGGACCACCAGACATACCGACCGGCGGGTATTATGTAAATATATGTTCATCATACTCTTGCTGTGGGCACGAATCCACCGCAGACTCGGGGGATGGAACGCATCACCATCACCATCGACGACGATCTGCTGACCGAGGTGGACACCCTTGTGGCGGCACGCGGCTATACTAGCCGCTCGGAGGCGATCCGGGAGATGCTGCGCGAAGCAGCTAAGCGGGTGCATCTTTCCGACGGAGCGGCTCCCTGCATGGCGACGCTTACTTACGTCTACAGCCGAGGTCTTCGTGACCTGCCGCAGCGCCTGGTGGACACCCAGCATGAGCACCATGATCTCGGCATTGCCAGCACGCATGTGCATCTCGACAACGATGACTGTCTGGAAGTGGCCATCCTCCGCGGGCCGGCAGAAGCCCTACGGCGCCATTCGGACGAACTTACCGCTCAGCGCGGAGTAAGACATGCGTATCTGCATCTTATCCCGGTGCCTGGAGAACGACACGTGCGCAGCCGCCGCGCGCACACTCAACGGCACGGCAGTAGATGATGTGAAGAAGGCGGCGTAGGCATCGCTGCCAGACAGCGTCATGAGTGCGGTTTCAAGATCATGGGATTGTCGGCCCACCGCGGCTTTGGCTCGAAACCAGTCATTGGATAGGGCCGTATGAGATATCAGCTTTCGTCACCTCGGCCCCCGCTCACATGGACGAAGAGTTCGACAGGACGGCGTTTCGATAGACCTTGTTGACCCGGGTCGGATCTACACGAGGCGCCCCGCCCGGGTTGCGAGATGTTGGAACTCGGTCCGCGCCAACTGGAATTCAACCCTGGTACGATCCACATCCGGCATAAACGGAACGGCTGCAGCTCGCTTGCCTCCAAAGCGTAGGACCTCTGAAAGCTCACATACAAGGGGCTCCGATTTGTTCAGATCGGTTCGGTTCTGGTGATCGTCCATCAAAGTCGAGGGATGCGCATGCACGCGCGTTACGCGAGCTCTATATGCCGATAGAACCCGCGGCAGTCGGATCATCGCCGTTCAAATTGTGTTTGGCGACCAGCACGACTTCGAGCTGCACCGGGCATTCAAGAGCTCGAGGTGCGGCGACGGTGTCCGAGGTGATAGGCGTCAAACCTGCCGTCTCGAACTTATTCCGCTCGTGCGTGTATCCTATGTTGCGCTTCACTTTGGGCACAACCTTGGTTCTGATGAGCCGTGCCACTCGGTTGAGAGCGACGACCTCACGAACAGACGGCAAGTTCAGGACGGCTTCCAAACTGACCCGCCGGCGCAAGCAATGCCGCGCGGGCGGGGTGTGGCGTCGGGTCGGTCCCGGTCGCACCCGCATGGCGGCTCGCCGGCCAAGGCGGCGTCGGTACAGTTCCGCCGTTGCAGTAGAGCCAAAGCCAGCTTCACGGACATAGTGGCGGGCGCCTAAGTTTTGGGCAGAAACTGACCTGAGCTGAGCTCTTGCATGCAGGGTGTCCCTGCCACACCCGCGGGACGGCCTTTGCGGCAGTGGTCCCCGCTCTGAGTCGGCGATTCGCTGCGACCATTCCTGGCTACGCTCCAGGGGTCGGCAGAGATCCTTCCAGTGGTATGATATTTGCTTAGAAACGTCATACGATACCCAAAGCCGTGCGGCCCTGGATGGCGCGTGCGCGCCTGCCGAACGAGGAAGTGAACGCCGCATGCCGATGTTTAAAACAGTCCTGATTGCCAACCGGGGTGAGATCGCCGTTCGAATCGCACGCACGTTGCGAGCCATGAATATCCGCAGCGTCGCGGTTTACTCGGACCCCGACCATGCGAGTGCCCATGCCGCGTTGGCAGATGCCGCAGTCAGGCTGCCGGGGAGTTCAGCGGCCGAGACCTATCTGCGCGGCGACCTGATCCTTGCGGCTGCCAAGGCAGAGCGGGCCGAGGCCATCATTCCCGGCTACGGGTTCCTGTCCGAGAACGCGGATTTCGCGGACGCGTGCGAGGCCGCCGGGGTCACCTTCATCGGCCCAACGCCACAGCAGATCCGGCGATTCGGCCTGAAGCACGCCTCGCGCGAGATTGCGGAAGCGGCGGGCGTGCCGCTGGTACCGGGAACCGGATTGCTCTCCAGCCTGGATGAAGCGCTCCAGGCTGCGGGTAAGCTCGGCTTCCCGGTCATGCTGAAATCGACGGCGGGCGGCGGCGGGATCGGGCTGACACGCTGTGCCGACCCCGCGGAATTGACCGCCGCCTATGACGCCGTACCGCGCCTCGCACAAAATTTCTTCAAGGATGGTGGAATCTTCCTGGAGCGGTGCATCGACGACGCCCGCCACGTCGAAGTGCAGATTTTCGGCGATGGACGCGGCTTGGTCGCGGCGCTCGGGGAGCGAGATTGCTCATTGCAGAGACGGAATCAAAAGATTATTGAGGAGACGCCGGCGCCCAATCTGCCAGGCGACACACGCATCCGCCTGTTGCAGGCCGCGCGTAAACTTGGCGAAGCCGTTAGCTATCGCTCGGCCGGTACGGTGGAGTTCATCTACGATCGGACCCGCGACGCGTTCTACTTCCTGGAAGTGAATTCCCGCCTGCAGGTCGAACATCCGGTTACGGAATCGGTGCTGGGCGTCGATCTTGTCGAATGGATGGTGCGCACGGCCGCGGGCGAGCCGCCCGATCTGTCTGCCATGCTGGAACCAAAGGGTGCCGCGATCGAGGTGCGCCTGTATGCAGAAGACCCGGCACATGACTTCCAGCCGTCGCCAGGCGTGCTGACCGAAGCGTCTTTCCCGACCGGCGTGCGCTTCGATGGATGGGTGGCCGCGGGGACCGAGGTCTCACCGTACTACGACCCCATGCTCGGCAAGCTCATCGTCCACGGGGACGACCGTGCCGATGCCATTGCCCGGTTGCGGCAGGCGCTTGACGCGACCCGCCTGTCCGGCATCGCCACAAACCTCGACTATCTGCGCGCAATCGCAGCCTCGCTCATGTTCGCCGACGGCGATGTTTCGACACGGGCCCTGTCTCGCTTTGTCTACCGGCCGAACGCGGTGGAGGTGATCGCACCGGGCACCTACACGACCATACAAGACTATCCCGGGCGCGTCGGCCATTGGGATGTCGGGGTACCGCCCTCCGGCCCAATGGACGATTACGCTTTCCGTCTGGCGAACCGGATTGTTGGCAATGTCCAGTCCGCTGCGGGCCTTGAATGCACGCTCGTCGGACCGACCCTGAAGTTTCACCGAGAGACCGTCATCGCCATCACTGGTGCGGCGGCGGAGACGACCCTTGATGGCGAGCCGGTCAACTGCTGGGCGCCTGTTCACATCACGCCCGGGCAGACACTGGCCATCGGCCCCGCGAGATCTGGCTGCCGCACTTATCTCGCGGTGCGCGGCGGCTTCGACGTGCCGGTCTATCTCGGCAGCCGATCGACCTTCGCGCTCGGCCAGTTCGGCGGTCACGCGGGCCGCACGCTGCGGCCCGGCGACATGCTGCCGTTGGGCGAAGCGCCGGCGGCGGGGCCGGTTGCCGGCCCGGCGCCGGCCTCTCTTGTCCCCACCTATTCGAGCGACTGGGAGGTTTGCGTTCTCTACGGGCCGCACGGCGCGCCGGATTTCTTCACCGACGACGCCATCGCGATGTTCTTCGCGACCGCGTGGGAGGTGCATTACAACTCCAACCGCCTTGGCATCCGGCTGCTCGGTCCAAAACCAACCTGGAGGCGCAGCGATGGCGGCGAGGCGGGACTGCATCCGTCCAACATCCATGACTGCGAGTACGCGATCGGCTCAGTGAATTTCACCGGCGACATGCCGATCATCCTGACATGCGACGGCCCCAGCCTTGGTGGCTTCGTCTGTCCGGTCACCATT
>JASHQG010000138.1 GCA_030037665.1 Acetobacteraceae bacterium | reverse complement strand
GTTGGAGCAGGAGGCTCTCCGTTCCGGACGGACGCTGCTGACGCTGGATGCACGTGCCGGCGACCGTGCCGAACATCTCTATCGCTCGATGGCGTGGAAAGAAGCGGGCGTGATCCCCGGCTACACGCTGCGAGCGGACTACACGCCGGCTGACGCGCGGTTGTTCTGGAAGGCGCTGACCCACGGCGATCGCGGTTGATCCGCAACCAGGTGCGATTGGTCCACAATGACCGGAGATCGCGATCGGGAAGCGCGGATCATTCGCTCCGTGCCGCGCTTCGGCGATGCCCGTGACCGAAAAAGGGCAAAGCATCGCCCTTCACGGCGGGCGTCAATCAACCGGGTCTATTGATTCAGTTGTTCAAGATTGACGCGGTCACTCGTGCGCGGTGATGTCAACTTTGCTGCTGCACAGCGCCGGCCCGCAATCCAGCCGAGGAGATCGGTCCATGATTACCCCCGCCTATGTGCGCACGATGGCGCGCTACAATGCCGAGATGAACCGCCGTCTCTATGACGCGGCGGCCGAACTGACCGACGAGCAGCGGAAGGCAGACCATGGAGCGTTCTGGCACTCGATCCACGGGACGCTTTGCCATCTGCTGTGGGGCGACACGCAGTGGATGTCGCGCTTCTCCGACTGGCCGAAGCCGTCGGTGCCGATCAAGCAGAGCGCCAGTATGATCGATGACTTCGCCACGCTCCGTGCGCGCCGCGAGCGTGCCGACGGCGATATCATCGCCTGGGCGGACAAGGTCGATGACGGGTGGCTGGCGCAGGACCTCGCATGGTTTTCGGGCGCCGCGCAGCGCGAGATGCGCCGGCCGCGCCGCTTCCTGGTGGCGCATTTCTTCAACCACCAGACGCATCACCGCGGCCAGGCGCATGCGCTGCTGACGGCGGAGGGACTGGAAACCGGCGACACCGACCTGATGCTGATCGTCGATCCGGCCTGAGCCCGTCCGCCTGCTGACGCCTGACGGCGGGCCTGCTATGCAGCCGGCATGTGCGGACGCTATGCAGCTTTCCTCCCCGCGGAGGCGATCGTCGCTCTCTTCCGCACCGAGGGTCCGGTGCCGAACTGGGCGCCGACCTGGAACATGGCACCGACCCGGGACGCGCCGGTGGTACGCCTGCATCCCGAAAGCAAGGAAAGGCGGCTCGATCTCCTGCGTTGGGGCCTGCTTCCGCACTGGGCCAAAGACGCGAAATCGGTCCGCCAGCCGATCAATGCGCGCAGTGAAACTCTGGCGACCGCGCCGATGTTCCGTGACGCCGTCAAGCACCGCCGCTGCCTCGTGCCGGCAGACCTCTTCTACGAATGGCAGGCGGTGAACGGCACGAAGCTGCCGTGGGCGATCGCCCGCGCTGACGGCCAGCCGATGGTGTTCGCCGGCTTGTGGGAAGGCTGGCGGGGCAGCGACGGCACGGTGATCCGGAGCTTCACCATCGTCACCACGAGTGCCAATGAGGCGCTGCGTCCGTTACATGAACGCATGCCGGTCGTGCTCGAACCGGCCGACTGGCCGCTATGGCTGGGCGAGACGCACGGCGATCCGAATGAACCCCTGCGTCCCTCCGGCGCGGCGTTCCGCACATGGCGCATCGGAACCGCCGTGAACAACGTGCGCAACGACACGCCGCAACTGCTGGAACCGGTGTGACGGCGCCTTGACCCAGGCTCTGGCGCCGCCACTCTCAGTCCGAATTGCCATGGGAGCCCGCGCTATGCCTGCCGCCAACACCAACCAGCGCATCGACGCCAAGCGGCTGTGGGACCTGCTCATGTCCATGGCGGAGATCGGCGCGACACCGAAAGGCGGTGTGCGCCGTCTGACGCTGTCTGATGTGGACAGGCGCGGGCGTGACCGCTTCCGCGTCGAGTGCGAAGCGGCCGGCCTGAAAGTCCGGGTCGATGCGATCGGCAACATGTTTGCCCGCCGAGAAGGTCGCGACCCCAAACGGTTGCCGGTGCTGTTCGGCAGTCACCTCGACAGCCAGCCGAGCGGTGGAAAGTTCGACGGCGCGTTGGGGGTGCTGGCCGGACTGGAAGTAATGCGCAGCCTGAACGACCTTGGTATCGTCACCGAGGCACCGATCGAACTGGTCAATTGGACCGACGAAGAAGGCAGCCGCTTCGGCCACTCGCTGATGGGCAGCGGCGTATGGTCAGGCGTCTTTTCGCTGGACAAGGCATACTCGCTGAAAGACGTGGACGGCGTCACGGTCGAGAGCGCGCTGAGCGGCATCGGCTATCGCGGCGACCAGCAAGCGGCCGCCTTTGCGGCCGACGCGTATTTTGAACTGCATATCGAGCAAGGACCGATCCTGGAACAGGAAACGAAGCAGATCGGCATCGTGACGGGCGCGCAGGCTCAGGTCTGGTATGATGCACGCACAGTCGGTCAGGACAGCCATGCCGGCACCACCCCGCCGTCAACACGCAAGGATGCGCTGGTGTGCGCCGCGCGCGTCATCGACCTCGTGGACCGCATGATGCGCGCCCGCGGCGAGGACGGGCGCGGGACAGTCGGTCAGTTGCTGGTGTTGCCGAACAGCCGGAACGTGGTGCCGGGCGAGGTGCGCTTCTCGGTCGAGTTCCGCCATCCGTCCGATGCGGAAGTCGATCGGTTGGACAGAGAGTTCAGGCGTGCGGCCCCGGCCATCGCGCGCGACTGTGGCGTCGAGCTGGAACTCGAGACCTTGTTCAAGATCCCGGCGCAACCGTTCGATCCCGCCTGCATCGATCTGGTGCGGCAAGGCGCGGCGAAGCTCGGCTACTCGGCGCGGGAGATCGTGTCCGGCGCCGGCCACGACGCGGTGTACGTCGCACGGCACGTGCCGACAGCGATGATCTTCACGCCGTGCAAGGACGGCCTCAGCCACAATGAAGCCGAGAGTATCCAGCCCGAGGAAGCCGAGGCCGGCTGCCAGGTGTTGTTCGAGGCGGTGCTGGCGCGTGCCAATCGGTCGCTGGCGTGAGCTGCCCTCCGCGCCCGCCATCGACAGACACGATGCCTGTCAGGTCGGCATGGCGCTGCTCTGACTAAGAACGCCGTGACGGCGTCAGACCCGACAGCAGCGCCGGAATAAACACGAGGCTCGCCAACAGGGTGCAGCCGAGGCTGATCAGCAGGAGCTTACCCATGCTGGCGGTGCCGGGATGCGCCGAGAGCGCCAGCGAGCCAAACGCCGTCCCGGTGGTCATCGCGGAAAACACGATGGCGCGCGCGGTCGCGGAGGCGAGCAGGCCGCGGCGCCCCTCTCGCCAGTTCATCACGAAATAGATGTTGAACGAGACACCGACGCCGAGCAGCAACGGCAGCGCAATGATGTTGGCGAAGTTCAGCTTGAGCGGCAACAGCACCGCGACCAGTAGCGTAAGCAGCGCGGACAGCAGGAGCGGTGCAAGCACCAGCAGAACCTCTCGTGGCCGCCGCAGCGCAATCGCCAGAATGAGGGTGATGGCCACCACTGCGTACACGGCGGCGTCGCGGAATGCGCCGACGATCGTATCGCTGGTTGCCTCGATGGTCACCGCGGCGCCGC
>JASHQG010000137.1 GCA_030037665.1 Acetobacteraceae bacterium | reverse complement strand
CCAGTCAGCCCTGCAGGCTGCACTCAGCGCCTACAACACCGGCGACTTCTATCGGGGTTTCGCCAATGGATACGTCGTCCGGTACTACGGGCCGGGCAGCGTCCCGGCAGTGATCGGGGGCGTGCCTGAGGCTTCTCCGACCAGACCTGCCGCACCGCTACCACCTCCGTCTAATCCCTACACCGCCGCCACGACGGTCTTTGCCCGGGAGGCGACACATGTCCGGATCGAATGACGGGCTGCGCGATCCAACTTCAACGGCCATCGTATCAACGACTCCCGATGATCTTTTGATCCCTGGCGTCGTTGTGGAACTGGACGCGCGAGAGGCCGAGGATCTCGGCGCATTCGAGGAAACCGCGCTGACCGAAGCCGAGGCCTGGGAAGCCAATGCCGATCTCGACATGAGGGGAGTCGACGATGGCCCATGAGTACGTCGATCAGGTCGCCGGCGCGCTCATCGAGCAACTGAAAGCTGGCACCGCGCCCTGGGTGAAGCCGTGGCAGCCCGGCGCGCGGTTCATGCCGTACAACCCGACGACCGGGAATTCATATCACGGCATGAATGCGGTCTGGCTGATGAGTCTCGCGGAGAGCCGCGGCTACGCTGACGCGCGCTGGATGACCTACCGCCAGGCGCAGGCAGCCGAGGCGCAGGTACGCCAGGGCGAGAAGGGAGCCGTCATTCAATTCTGGAAATGGCAGGGGCTCGAGCCTCTCCGTGACGCCGATGGCCGGCGCGTGCTGAACCAGGACGGCAACCGGGTGCTACAGGCGGTGCGATACGAGCGGCCGCGGGTCTGGTCGGCTGTTGTATTCAACGCAGAACAGATCGATGGCCTGGCGCCGGCGACGAACCGTTCCACGCTTCTCACGTGGCAACGTCACGGGCGGGCGGAACAGATCCTCGCTCGCTTCGATGCGACGATCCGCCATGTGCATGGAGACCATGCATTCTACCGGTTGGCCGACGATTCCATCACGCTTCCCCAGCGCGGCCAGTTTGCCACTGCCGACGGCTATTATGCCACGGCATTGCATGAGGTTGGCCACGCAACCGGCCATCCGTCGCGGTTGAGCCGCCCGGACCTAGGGCACCCGTTCGGTTCGGAAGCCTACGCACGTGAGGAACTGCGTGCCGAGATCGCGTCGCTGATGCTCGGCGAGCAGCTCGGCATTGGCTACGATCCAGGCCAGCACAGCGCCTATGTCGGAAGCTGGATCCGCGCCCTCGAGAACGATCCGCGCGAGATCTTCCGGGCAGCCGCCGATGCCGAGAAGATCGTGGTCCTGGTGCGTTCATTTGAACGGGCACGCGAACAGCAGGCCGATCATGAGCATCTGCCGGATCAACCCGCAGCGGAGCCGGGCAGCCGACCTCTCACCGATGCCTCCGTCCCGGTGCGGTCACCGGTGATCATCGCGGAGAACCATCCGGCGATGAGCCCATCCGGTGATCGCACCTACCTCGCGGTCCCCTACGCAGAAAACGATGCGGTCAGGCAGCTGGGGGCAAAGTGGGATCACCAGACGAAGGCGTGGTACGTTCCCGCCGGTGTCGACCTTGACGCCTTCGCGGCATGGCTGCCGTCCTCTGAATCAGTACAGGTTGCTGGCGACGTCGATCCGGCGGAGCAGTTTGCCGATGCGCTGCGCGCGTGCGGGCTGCAACCGGATGGTCCGGTGCACATGGACGGGGCGATGCACCGGGTTCCGGTTGAAGGCGACAAGGGGAAGGAACGAAGCGGCGCCTATGTCGGCTACCTGGACCGCTGGCCCGCGGGCTTCATTCAGAACTTCAAGACCGGCGTGAAGACGACGTGGAAGGCGACCGGGAAAGTGGCGGCTCTCGGCAAAGAGGATCGTGCGCGGATGGCAGCCGAAGCCGCTCAGAGACGGCACGAGCGGGCGCTTGAGCGCGAAAGGCAGTATGAACGTGCGGCACAGCAGGCGGATGCCATCTGGACAGCCGCGACGCCCGTCGCGGCGCATCCCTATCTGGCCGAAAAGGGCGTGCTGTCACACGGGCTGCGCCAGGGCGTCGATGGGCAGATCATCACCGTCCAGGACCGGGAGGGGATAGAATACGGCGTCTCCATTGCCGGTCGATTGCTGGTCCCCGTGATCGATACGAACGGCAAGATGATGAGTCTGCAGTTCATCGATGCGGCAGGAACGAAGATGTTCATGCCGAACGCCCGTGTGGAGAGTGGACATTTCGTGATCGGCAATCTCGACAAGCCCGGGCCGCTGCTGATCGCCGAAGGCTACGCAACAGCCGCGACGCTGCACGAGCTGACCGGAATGCCTGCGGTCGTTGCGTTCAATGCCGGCAATCTTGCACCGGTCGCAGAGACCTTGCGGCAGCGTCACCCTGACCGGATCATCGGCATCGCCGGCGACAACGACCACCAGCAGGAAGCGAAGGGCAAGCCGAACGTTGGCCGGGAAAAAGCAGCTGAGGCCGCGGCTGGCGTCGGTGGCTTTGTGCTATTGCCGGCTTTTGCTGAACAGGATGCGGGGTCGGACTGGAACGATCTCGTGCGCGGGCAGGGAAGGGACGCCGCATCGCGCCAGCTCAGGAATGGGTTCGCGGTCGCCGCACGTGAGCGGATGGTTTTGAATGATGCCGTGCGCCATGACCACGAGCAGGATCTTTCCCTTGCATCGGCTTCGATGGGCAACTCCGACAGCATGCCTGAGCTCGAGCTCGATCGATAGCTCGGCCGTGGCGCTTCCGTTGCAGCGGGCAGCTGACAGGGCCGGTCTACGCGCGCTTGTCAGCCCGTTTACGGCAGCATTCATTGCGTTCTTCGCGCGTGCCTGCGCAGCGCGCCTCGCGCTCCTGCTCGCGCGCGGTTTCAAGCGCGTGTTCCGAACCGCCCGACGGCATGTACGGAGGGGCGCCGGCAAAGGCAGCCATCGTCTTGACAGCGATGCGCGACCGGATGTTATCGCGGAACCGGCCGGTCGACATCCGCGACCGGGGGCACGCGGGGTCGCCAAGTCCGCCTCGGGACTGATTTCACCCACGACCCCGCTGGTGCGATGTTTTCCTGTTCACGCGTTATCACAAGCTGACAACTATTTAACGTTGATCACGGAGTCCACCGCTGGCTAGCGTGCCTTCGGACCGCGCGCGAGAGCGGCCACCTCTGATCCCTGTGCAGATATATCCCGATGCTGCTTTATCTCGGTAATGTGGTTCCGATCGTCAACGAACACGACGACCGGGTCGAGTTCCCCCATTTCTTTCGGATCCACCCAGGCTTCGGCAAGCACAATGATCTTGTCGCCTGGCTGGAAGTGCCGCGCCGGAGGGCCGTTCAGGCACACTTCGCCCGATCCGCGCGGCCCCGCGACGGCATAGGTCTGCCAGAAGACGCCGTTGGAGAGGTTTGTGATGTTGACATACTGAAATGCATGGATACCGCCTGCCTCGAGTAGTTCCTCATCGATTGTAATAGAACCTACATAATTAAGATCTGCCTCCGTCACCGTTGCCCGGTGGATTTTGGCCATGCACATGCGAATCAACATGTGCCGACCATACCGAACGGGATGGTGTGAGGCAACGTGGGTTCACGGCAGCGTTCATTCTCCGAATGCGTACCCGCGACTGACCGACGCGATGGTCAGCTTAGACACGCCGAATGGACGTGTTCGCCGTCCGGCGCCCGCTCGCTGCGATCGGTTGAGTCGTCACGACCGAAAGGTCGCTGCTCATCTCGCCTCAAGCCGACGGCCTGACCCACTCACGACCCACGATAGCCGTGCGATCGGGCGTGCTCGGCGTTTCCCCCCGGGTGATCCGCGGTCCTGCCTCGCGCTCCCGACCGACACCCACTGCGAATTCCCGGAATTTGAACCGGCCTTGACCGCCTTGCTGGGCGACGCAGGGGCCACGCGCACGTCGTGCCGCGGTTTGGG
>JASHQG010000136.1 GCA_030037665.1 Acetobacteraceae bacterium | reverse complement strand
GACCTCGCCTGCGTCGTTGATGGCGGTGAGGTCGGTATAGTGGGTACCCCCTAGGGCGATGCCGGTAAAGGTGTACGACGTTGCTGGCTCCGGCACGGTTCCGTTCCCTCGTGTTGCTACGAGCTCGTCTGCGTCTGGCGAGAAATGCGCGGACCTGCATTGATCGAGATCAACCATCGATCTGCCGACGGAGCGTCTTCATAGCAGGCACTGTTGTCGCGGGCATAGTGACATTTGCCCGCACGAGTCGACCCGGCTACGGCCCGGTTGCGCCGCCGTTGCCGCGCACTAGTGGCGGCTGTCACTCATACTGCGGTGACCTGTGCGCCGTACCGCCGATTCACACCCGATGACTGCTCACGACCCAATCGAGATGCTCGTTTCACATGGGCGACTTCCAGAAAGCAGACACTCGGTCGCCCACGTCAGGCCTTCCAGTCTACTCAGTCGTAATCTCCCTGTGCACGTTCAAGCCGCAATCGTGGGCCCGGGCTCGGAAAAGATGATCTTGCGCACCAAGTTGCCCCAATGCCAAACGTATATCGATAAGAAGTCTAGGTCTTTCGACTGGTTGTCAAATAAGGATGCCAATATCGGTAGGAGCGCAACATCTTTATTGCGTCCAACCGCCCAAGCGAATTCATACGGGTAGAGGGAGCTGAACGATACGCCTGTAGCTCCCTTCGTCGTCAGTGGAGCTTCAATGAAACGCATGCACCAATAGTCATCTTCAGTTAAAGCTGAGAGCTCTGCCGCGTCCACCGCCGCAACCGCTGCCGGACTTCTCCCGATCAACCGTGGTCATTCCTGATCTCCGCTGCGATGAAAAGCACATAGGAGCCTCCGTCCTGCCTCAGCGGCTACACCAGTCCCCCGAAAAATCCGATACGCAAGCTCACGGCGAAACCTGTATCTGTGCGTCAACCATGGCTCGGCTATCGGCCCGGTTACTGCGCTCAGCGCTTTCAATCTTGCGGGGCTTGCTAAGTTCTCAGCCGCATCTGCCATGCGCCTGACCGACTCAGCCAACGCAAGGATTTGGTTGTGTGACAATGACTCGTGGCATGCACGATACACGACCTGGCTGGCCAACTCATCATTCCACAATTTCTCAATTCGGCTCAGCAATTGATCAAATGATATGCGTCTAATCTCCGCCATATCGAGTGTGCAAGCAATCTCCGCGAGTTGCGAGTCCCGACGCGCTGCAGCAGTCTCCGGGGTGGAGGTCAACAGGTTTCTCAGTCTCGCGTCAAGCCATTATCCCTAGCAAGTGTCGGCCCGCGGCTACCCCTTCAAGGCCGACGTCTGTGCCACCGGCGTGATCCTCACTTTCTCAAAGCGCAGCCACTTTACCCGCGCGTCATCGATCGTAAAGCCGATGCAGTTCCCGTCGGGCGCACGAAAAAAGGCCAGCGCTCGGATCGGAAACGCCCCTGCGAATGTATCGGGTCCCGATGATCCAAGGGCGATCTCTCCGCGCGGGTAGCGCACCGACAGGTGTCCGTCGGTGTAGGTCACCGTGTAAATCGTGCGCAATTCGGCGCTGTAGAAGTCGCCCGAATAGTCCTTGATCTGTTTGGCCGTCAAGGCGCGTCGAATGATCTTCTTGGCGGGCGTGTCCTTGCCGTTCTGGTGGAGCACGCCTCTGGTGATCTGGCCGTCGCCGTCGGGCGGGTCGAAGGTAAAGTGGGCATCAACGACCTTCCAGAAGACCGTGTTGTCGGCTGACCAGAAAACAGGATATTTGCGCTGACCTGTCGCCTGCGCGAACAGTTCATTGCCCTCACGGCTGAAGGTGATGACGAGTCCTGGGCTCAGAGCATAGTCGCCAACAATGGCATCGAGACTCTTCGGATCGACCTTGATCGCGACACGAGTGGCGTCATTCTGCGAAGCCCGCGCCGGTGACGCAAAGCTGCCGGACAAGAAGATGTCGGCGACCTTGTCTGCTAAGGTGCGGGTATCAACGTCGGCTGCGTTTGCCAGAATGATCGCAGAAAAGTGCTGCTCTGGGAACCGCAGGACGATCGTCCGGTAACCGGCATCGGCACCGGTGTGCCAAACGATCGGCAAACCTCGGTAGGTCCCGATCACGAGACCGGACGCATATCGGATGTCCTGTCCGTTATTCAGTCGGCCCGGTACCTCCATTTCGGCGATTAATGCCTTTCCACCAACGCGGCCGGTATAGAAGTTCTCGTCCCACAGCGCGAGGTCGCCTACTGTCGAGAACAGGCTCGACGGACCGACGGTTGAGTACGACAGCGCGACATATTTGTAGCCACCGTCGCTAGTGCGCCGGTAGGAATAGGCGCGGTCCTTGACGACCGTGCTGTAATCGTTCTGGAAATGGGTGTGCGCCATGCCCAGCGGCCGGAAGATGCGTTCCTGGGCGAATTCCGATAGCGGCCTGCCAGATACGCGCTCCACGATTAGTCCAAGAAGCGTATAGTCGGTATTGCTATAGAGGTACGCGGAACCTGGATCGAAGTTCAGCTCTTTCTGTCGCCAGATCAGATCGAGGACATCCTCTGTTCGAATCACGTCTTCCAATCGCCATCCTGCCAGGGCGAGCAGTTCCCACTGGTCGCGCAGTCCGCTGGTGTGATGCAGGAGATTCCGGATGGTGATCTTTTTGCCAAAATCATGAAGCTCCGGCAAATATTTTCGGACGTCGTCGTCGAGCGACAATTTCCCATCCTGCACCAACAGGTAAAAGGCGAAGGCAGTAAACTGCTTCGAAACCGACGCCAGGTGAAAGACGGTTGAGGGCGTATTGGGGATGCCGTACTCGAGACTGGCCATACCGTAGCCGCGGCTATAGATGATCGCTCCGTCTTTCACGACAGCGACTACGGCGCCCGGAGAGTCTGACTTGTTCCACTTCGTAAAAAGCTGGTCTACGCCCTGCGTCTGCGCTTGCCACGCTGCTTGGTTCGCGGTGACCGGCTGCGCTTCCGCCGAAGTCGACAGAATAGCGAGGCCTACTATCGCCATGCCAAGAGCTGCCGTCGCGCACAAGACCAGTTTCACGATGCACCTCAACTCCGTGGCGGCTGAACGAGTGGTCCCTAGTCATGACATCAGTTGTGTATTGCCGGTCTAGAGCGGACCGCCTTTTCGTGCAATAGAAACCCGCGGTACACTGTCGCCCTATCCAATGGCTGGTTTCGACCCATAGCGGACATTCACGAAGCGATTGCGAATGGGAGTTGACATCGCTTCGCAGCGTCAAGCTTTACGTCTGGACTAACCCAACGCTCGTGGTGACGTTGTCGTACGAAGCAGGGGACTACCACCATCGACTGAGACGATATTTTGAGCCACTATCAGGAATCAAACGGTTGCTCAATTGGCCCGTCCATGTATGACCGTTTTGTCCCCATCGGTATCGTCGACAGTCAGAATCCAGCGCTGCGTTACGCGGTGGCCAAGGATGCGACGCTCGATCTCCGGGCTGCTGTCGCTCACCCAGCGCCCGCGGGCAGCCGCGATGCCGAATCATGGCGGGGCGGCCGGGCGAAAGCGGCCACCGAGGCCCAGCGGTCCTGGGAAATAGTGAGTGAGTGATGGCGCCTGGTTTGCCGCTGTTCGTCGCGAGGACCCAGATCGGATTTTTGCCCGTCAGCCGAAGGCTGATCGTGGTTATATGCAATCTGTTTTGTCCAGTTGGTAGGAGCGGCCCGACACAGATTTCCGGCAAAGCCGGCGTCGTGCCAACCGGAAGCGGCTGTTGGTTCACCGCTCGACCTACGCGGGCGTGCGTCCGAAGACCTTCACCGAAGCGGACATTCGCACCGGATTCTGCGCACGTAAGCCTCTGGAAAGGTCGAGCCCGATGCGTGGCACCCTCCGGTGGCTGTCCACATAGCCAGTCCTGCCGTGAATCCGGAACTTTCCGCCGATTCCCAAGCTTGTGCGGATTCCGATGAAGTCGCCCCTCAGCACCGAGA
>JASHQG010000135.1 GCA_030037665.1 Acetobacteraceae bacterium | reverse complement strand
GCGGTGATGCAGTCAGTGCCCTTCCAGTGCCGCCGCCATCGCGCGCGAAATCTCCGCCACCAGCGTCGCGTAGGCCGGCTCTAGCCGTGTCTCCGGTCCAGGACGCAGAGCCGACATCATTTGCCGTTCAACCCGCCCTGGTCGTGGAGTCATCAACACAATGCGTCGTGCGAGGAACGCCGCTTCGTAGATCGAGTGGGTCACGAACACGACGGTGCATCCAACGGATCGCCACAGCGCGAGCAGGTCCTCCTGCAGCTTGTGGCGCGTGAATTCGTCGAGAGCAGCGAACGGCTCGTCCATCAGCAGCACGCGCGGTTTCGTGACCAGAGCACGGGCGATGGAGACGCGCATGCGCATGCCACCGGACAGTTGCCTTGGCCGCGCTCGTTCGAAGCCGGCCAGCCCGACGCGTGCCAGCGCTGCCCGCACATCATCGATCGCCTTTGCGCGTGGCACGTCGCGCAGGCGCAGTGGCAGGAACACGTTGTCTTCCGCACTAGCCCAGGGCAGCAGCGTCGCATCCTGGAACACGAAACCGACCTCGCCGGGTGTCGGCTCGTGACCCTCGTCCCATACGAGCGTGCCGTGATTGGGATGATCGAGGCCCGCGATCAGACGAAGCAATGTGGATTTGCCGCAACCGGACGGGCCGAGCAGAGCAACGAAGTCGCCCGCCTCCAGGCGTAGGGACACATCGCGCAGAGCCTCGACACCGCCGGGAAAGCGGCGGCCAAGGTCAGATATTGTCAGCACGGGCGGTCAGAAATTGATTCGCCATGAATGTTACAGATGAACACTGGCCGGGTCGGTCTCTGTAGACTGCCGCATGCAAGCGGGCATGCGGCATGTCCCGCGTACTCTTTGAACATGTCGTCAGTGGTCACGTGTGCCATGCGCAACAGGAATTACCCTGGGCTAGTGCTGCGCACTGAGCCCGACCTTGCGATTGACGAACTGGAGCGTGTAAGCCTTTTTGATGTCCATGCCCTTCGGATACAGGCCTTCGGCTTCCACCGCTTGGTAGAAAGCAGCCCAGCGGGCATCCGTCATCGCGCCGATACCCAGAGTTGCCGCATCGCCCGACGTCAGAATTCCATGATCCTTCATCGACGCGCGGCCATAAGCGATCAGCGCGTCGGTCATTTCAGGGTTGGCCTTTTTGATCAGCGCATTGCCCGGGGCGGGATCACCATTGAGATAGGAATACCAACCCTCGATCGATGCGTCGACAAACCGCTTCACCAGGTCGGGCCGTGTGTCAATGTTCTTGTCTGACGTGGCAAGAAGGCTGGCATAACCCGCGAAGCCGGAATCGGCGACCAGCATCACCACCGGCATGTGACCCGTCGCCTCCTTGATCGAAAACGGCTCGGATCCGAGGAAACCTTGCTGGATTGCCTGCCTGTCTGCCAGAAACGGCTGTAGGTTGAACGTGTAGGGCCGGATCTGGCTGTCGGTATAGCCGAACTTCGCCTTCAGGAAATTCCACCAGCCGATGCGCGTGTCGGAGCTGATCATGATCGGCTTGCCCTTGAGTGCGACAAAGTTATCGTTGCCGACCCCGTGGTGAGCGATCAGCACCGACGGATCCTTCTGGAACATCGCCGCCACCGTACGGAACGGGATCTGCTGCTTCACGAAGTTGAGGGCCAGGAAAGAATTCGAGCAAATGTTGAAGTCGAGCCGCCCCGCGATCAGAAGCTGGGTGTGGTTGACCATCGGCCCGCCCTGCTCGATCGTGACGTCAAGCCCGTGCTTCGCGTAGATGCCGGTGGCGAGCGCCTGATAATAGCCGCCGTATTCTGCTTCGGCCTTCCAATCAAGACCGAAGGTGATGTGGTCGTTGGCGCGTGCCGCGAACGGCGTGGCAAGCAGCGCGAGGGCCAGCAGGATAGTTCGGCGGATCATGACGACTCCCCCCTGGGGTGGTTTTTTGCGGCAAGAGCCGCACAATGCCACCCGTGTAGCAGGAGGCAAGATGGGTGAGGAACTGAGCTACGGCCTGGCCGGACGTTGTGCTATCGTAACAGGTCACAAGGGCGGCATTGGCGGCGCCATCGCCGCAATGCTGCGACGCGATGGGGCCCGCGTCATCGGCCTCGACCTGCCGGAGTTCGATCTCGCGGACACGGCCACGCTCGATGCGCGCGCCGCTGCGGTGGTGGCGGAGCATGGACCGATCGACGTTCTTGTGAACAACGCGGGCGTGACTGTGCTCGGCACCCTGCTTGAAACACCGCTCGTCGAAGTCGAGCGTGTGTTCCGGGTGAACTTCCTTGCGGCGTACGCACTCATGGGCGCGGTACTGCCGGGAATGGTCGAGCGACGTCGCGGTGCCATTGTGAACATCGCCTCAGACCAGGCGCTGATCGGTAAGCAGGTCAGCGCAGCGTACGGCGCATCGAAAGCGGCAATCGCGCAACTCTCGCGCAGCGCAGCGTTGGACTGGGCGCGCTTCGGCATCCGCGTAAATTGCATCGCGCCGGGTAGCACGGAGACGCCAATGCTAGCAACGGTCATCGGCGATCTGGCTGCGAAATATCCAGACCAGTTCCCGACATCGTCGATGGACGTGTACCGTTCCAGTGTGCCGCTGGGCCGTTTCGCAACGCCGGAGGAGATTGCCGCCGTCGTGGCATTCCTCGCATCGGACGCAGCGTCGTTCGTCACCGGCGTCGTGCTACCGGTCGATGGCGGCACGACCGCAGCATGAGCACGCGCCTCGCGGTGGTGACCGGCGGCACGCGCGGCATTGGCCGGGCCATCGCGACGCGTCTCGCGGCGGAGAGCTGGCGCGTGATTGTCGCGGCGCGACATCCCGCCGCGGTATCTGCGTGCGAGTTTCGTGCCTGCGACATTACCAATCCGTCGTCGGTGGCCCGCCTGTTTCACGGGCTCGACCGCGTCGATGCGCTGGTGAACAACGCCGGCCTCGCGGGCAGCAATGCACTGGATGGCGACGATGCTCTATGGCACGCGATCATCGCTTCAAATCTGCACGGCACATATCATTGCTGCAAGACGGCGCTGCCGCGGCTTCCCGATGGCAGCGGCCGGATCGTCAACATCGCGTCGGTGCTGGGACTGCGCGGCGTGGCAGACCAGACGGCGTACTGCGCCGCCAAGCACGGCGTCGTGGGATTCACGCGCGCGCTGGCGTTGGCACTGGCGCCGCGTGGCATCACGGTGAACGCGATATGCCCCGGTTGGGTTGATACCGATATGGCGCGGCAACGCTTCGTCGAATTGGGCATTTCGCGGGACGCAGCAGCGGCCGACCTGCCGACCCGGAAAATCGCAACACCGGAAGAAGTCGCTGATGCGGTCAGTTGGCTACTCCGGCCCGAGGCTCGCAGCATCACCGGTCATGCGCTGCCAATCGATGGCGGCGGATTGGCGCTGCCCTGATGGCGACGGAACCGCGGATCAAGGCAGGCCTTTGGGTGAAGATGGCGCTCCGCCTCGCCGACGCCGACGGACGGTCGGGCGCGGTGCTGCGCCGGGGCGACCCTGATTCGGGCGGCGTGCTGGCGGTACTGCGTGGGCGCGACGGACTGCTCGTGCTGTCTCAGATGCGCACGGCTGACGGCGCGCTGGCGTGGATGCGCGCAACAGGGCCCGTGCCCGTCGATCAGGCGGCCACGGATGCGTACGTCGCGCGGCAGGTGAAGTTCGACCCCGATCTCTGGGTCGTGGAGTTCGACGCGCCGGATCTCCGTCCACCATTCGAAGCAAAGATCGTGTGATGCTGGCTTGCGAGGCACCGCGTCCGCGCGCAGCGTCCCGTGATGGCGCCGAACGCGATCCTCCGTGCAGATTGCCGGGAGAACCGGAGGCAATGCCGAGACCCATCACGCTGAAGGCAAGCACGCCGGGTGACGCGAGCCGGGTGCGGTTGAAGATGCAGATCTGCGGCGACAGTCTGCGACCGTCAGCGCGTGGCGGCGGGCTGAGCAAGAGCTTTGGCAGCATCCCTGTCAGGCTGCGGCGATTACAAGAAGCTAGAGTCGGTTCTTTACCCACCGCCCGTTCAACATGATCGCGGCAATGCGGCTGCCGTCGGCGTCGAACACCGACAGATCGCGGTAGGGATCGCCATCCACCGCCAGCATATCAGCGAAGCCGCCCGGCGTGATCTCACCGAGGCGGCCCTCGTGCCGCACGATCTCGGCATTCACCAGGGTGGCTGAACGGATCACCTCCTGAGCGCTCATTGCTTCCCGGCGAATGGTGAACTCATTCATGTGGTCGTTCCGTAGCTGCCCTAACAGATCGCTGCCCAGACCGATCTTTACGCCTGCAGCGCGGGCGATATCCAGCGAACGCAGGCCGGCCTGCAGCACCACGTCATTCTTCGCCAGCGACGCCGCCGACAGCCCGTGCTCGGCGCCGCGCCGTTTCATCGAATCATAAGTCACCAGCGTCGGCACCAGATACGCACCGCGTTCCGCCATGAGGCCGGCGACCGGCGCGTCGATCAGATTGCCATGCTCGATCGTGCGCACGCCGGCGCGCACGGCACGTTCCACGGCCTTCGGGCTGTACGCGTGCGCGGCGACATAAGTCCCCCAACGCGTCGCCTCATCGACCGCTGCCTCGATTTCATCGACCCGGAATTGCAGGCTCTCCAGCGGGTCGAGCTGCGAAGCGACGCCGCCGGACACCATGATCTTGATATGGTCGGCGCCTTTGCGCAGCTCGTCCCGCACCGCCTTCACCACCTCGGGCACGCCGTCGGCGACGCGTGATGCCCAGGTCAGGCCGGAGCAACAGGCACAGAATATTGTTGACTGTGTACGAGAGCGGAAGTCGCCATGCCCGCCGGTCTGGCTGATCGGCTGTCCGGCGATGAAGACGCGCGGTCCGACGAACAGCCCCTGGTCTATCGCGGCTTTCAAACCCCAGTCAGCGCCGCCGGTATCGCGCAGCGTCGTGAAGCCCCGCATCAGCATCTCACGAGCAGCAACCGAGCCCTTTGCCGCGAGCAAGGTCAGCGGCACGTCGGACAGCAGACGAATGTTGACCTCGGTCAAGACGAGATGGATGTGTGCGTCAATCAAACCCGGCATGAGCGTACGGCCGCCCATATCGACGCGTTCCGCCGCAGCCGACGTGATCGGGCGGTCCGAAACCTCACGCACCGTGCCGCCCTCGACCAGCACCTGCATCCCGTCGCGCAATTCATCCTGCCGCGGATCGAGCAGGAGCAGATTGTGGAATAAATACATGCTCATGGTGCGCCATGCCGGTTGGTTGCGAGGGCCAACCATAGGCAGCACCGCTCGAGGAACCAAACCCTGGTTCCGGCCGCGCAAACAAGGTGTCCTGCCGGCCTTTCTTCGACACCGCAGGTGACGACCCGTTATGACGCGGTGGGCATTCGGTACGCGACCTCCATGGCGGTCGATATCAGACGGCGCGCAGGCGCCTGCTATGCGGATGCACCTCGTCGGCGGCCAAGTGTGACAAGAAGACCTCGCAGTAATGGGACGCGGTATTCTGCCAGACTTTGTCGCGCAGGGCGCGCCAACGTTCCTGGCGTTCCACCGGCTGCATCGTCAAGGCGGTGTGCATGGCATCTGCGATCGCGTCACTGTCGTAAGGATTAACCAGCAGCGCCTCGGTCAACTCATCCGCTGCGCCGGCAAAACGCGACAGGATCAGCACGCCCGGATCGACGGGATCCTGCGCGGCGATGTATTCCTTCGCCACCAGGTTCATGCCATCGCGCAGTGGCGTTACCACGCCCAGGCGCGCGGCGCGGAAGAACCCTGCCAGTGTGGTCCGCCTTACCGCACGGGTCATGTAGCGCAGCGGCACCCAGTCGAATTCGGAAAAGCGGCCATTGATGTCGCCGACGACGCGGTCGAGCTCGCGTCGAAGCCGCTGATAGTCACCGATGTCTTCCCGCGAACGTGCGGCCACCTGAAGGAAGCTGACCTGCCTGCGGTGTTCCGGACGGGTGGCCAGAAGACGAGCAAAGCCTTCGAAGCGGTTCGCCAGGCCCTTCGAATAATCCAGCCGGTCGACACCGATTGCCAGCGACCGGCTGCCGGGCAGGCTTTCGCGTAGCAGCCGCACCTCCATGCTACGCGCGGAGTCCTCCGCGTTGGCGGCGAAACGGTCGGGATCGATGCCGATCGGATCGACGATCGCATGCACCGGCCGGCCGCGATAGAGGAAGCGTCCGTCATGGTCGGCGCGCGCACCGAGCATTTCGGTGACACATTCGAGAAAGGCCTGGCGATAGGTGCGGGTGTGAAACCCAACCACATCGTAGGCACACATCGCCTGCAACAGATGATCGGCGCGCGGCAGGGCTTGCAGCAATGCCGGCGGAACGAACGGCGTGTGCAGGAAGAAACCGATGCGATTGGCGACGCCGAGCTCCCGCAGTGCTTCGGCCAGCGGAAACAGGTGATAGTCGTGCACCCAGATCAGATCGTCGGGCCGCAGCAGCGTCTTCAAGGCGTCGGCAAATCGACGGTTGACCGCCAGGTAGCCGTCAAAGTCCTCGCCGCGGTAGCCCATCAGGCCGAGGCGGAAATGTAACAATGGCCAAAGCGATCCGTTGGAGAAGTGCACATAAAATGTGCGATACTCGTGCTCTGAGAGGTCGATCGTGGCATACGTTACACTATCGGCGGATTGGACATAGGGCGTCTGCGTGACGGTGCCGGAATGACGGCCGCTCCAGCCGAACCACAAAGTGCCAGGCCGCAATGCGTCGGCCAGCGCAACGGCAAGGCCGCCTGCTCGCGGGCCGCGCTCCGACGGCAGCGGTACTCGATTTGAAACGATAACGAGGCGTGCCACGGCGTCCTCACGGTTTTGGTCCAAAAGGGAAACGCACGAAGGCATACGGCGTCCAGTGCACGCCGATCACTTGAACGAGAGCAATGACAGAATGGGACGCTCGGGGCAAGCCGCGCCGCAAAAAAAACCCGATCGTGATGGCCTGATGGCGCAACTCGGCCCAGGACAAAAAAGAAGGGAATCCCGATGCGTATTGCCCAGATCGCGCCACTGACCGAAGCCGTTCCGCCGAAGTTGTACGGCGGGACAGAGCGCGTCGTCTCCTTTCTGACTGAAGAACTCGTGGCGATGGGCCACGACGTGACTCTGTTTGCCAGCGGCGATTCCGTCACCAGCGCGCGACTGGAGGCGATGCATCCGACGGCACTGCGGTTCGATCGGGGGCTGCGCGACATCATCGCGCCGCACATGCGGATGGTGGAGCAGGTAGCGCGGCGCGCGGACGAATTCGACGTGTTGCATTGTCACCTGGATTACTGGCCGTTTTCTGTACTCAGCCGTGGGACCACGCCGTTCCTGACCACCCTGCACGGGCGGCTCGATCTGCCAGAGCTCGTTTCTATTTATCAATGTTTCGACGACGTGCCGCTGATCTCGATTTCGGATGCGCAGCGGCGTCCGCTGCCGGAGGTTAATTTTGTTGGTACGGTCTACCACGGGCTGCCGGCGGACCTGCTTCGACCGCGGCCGGTGAAGCCGGGATATCTCGCGTTTCTTGGCCGGATATGCCCGGAAAAATGTCCGGACCGCGCCATAAGGATTGCGCAACGCTGCGGGCTGCCGCTGAAGATGGCGGCAAAGGTCGACCGGGTGGATCTTGCGTATCACGAGGCGGTGGTTCGGCCGCTGATCGATGGCGTGCAGACGGAGCACATCGGTGAGATCAGCGATGACGAGAAGGCCGATTTCCTCAGCGGTGCAGTGGCATTGCTGCTGCCGATCGACTGGCCGGAGCCTTTCGGACTCGTGATGATTGAGGCGATGGCCTGCGGCATTCCCGTCATCGCATACCGTGTCGGCTCGGTGCCGGAAATTATCGAGGATGGCGTAACGGGTTTCATCGTAGACAGCGAGGACGCCGCGTGCGCGGCGGTCGCGCGTGTCGGCGAATTGTCACGCGAGCGCATCCGCGCACGGTTCGAGGAACGGTTTACGGCGGAGCGGATGGCGGAAGATTATGTGGCGCTATACCGGCGCTTCGTCGCGAAGGCCCGGCCAGCGCTCCGGGTGGTGACTTAGCCGGCCCGTCGCACCTCACCTCGGCGTCGCTGGGCCTGTGGCATGGGTGCGGGTGTCGCCCCTGCTCCGGCTGGCCGATGCAGTGCAGCTGGCCAGCGTACCCGCGATCAATGCGGCTGCACTTACTGCGTACGACGGCGACTTTCGACCGCTCCCGCGGCAGATGATTTCCTCAACGGAGCATCACCGCCGGCAGATGGTCTACCCTACGATCGCTGCGATCTCCGCTTCCGACAGCCCGAACGCCACCAGAGTTCCCCGCGAATCGACCGATCCGGGTGGTCGGGGCTTCTCTGTCGTCATGCCGGGAAAGCGTGGCGCCGGTGCCGGCTGTGTCACCCCGCCCACGTCGATGAAGGCCTCGCGCGCCCGGTTGTGCGGATGATGCGCCGCTTCATCCATCGACAGCACCGGCGCGAAGCATGCGTCGCTGCCTTCCAGCCGCGCGCACCATTCATCCCGTGTGCGGGCACGGAACTTTGCCGCCAGGATGGCCTTGGCCTCCGGCCAGCGGGCGCGGTCGTGCTGTGGCGGCATCGTATCCGGATCGATCTCCAGCAGACGCAGCAGCTCAGCGTAGAAGCGCGCCTCGATCGCCGCGACGGAGACGTACCGGCCATCGGCGCATTCGTACACCTCGTAGAAATGCGCGCCGCTATCGAGCTGGTTCTCGCCGCGGGGTGCAGTCAGTCGCCCGCCGGCTTTCATCGCGTAGGGCGGTGTCATCAACGATAACGCTCCGTCAACCATGGCCGCGTCGACCACCTGGCCAGTGCCGCTGGCGCGTGCGTGGATGATCGCCGCGAGCAGTCCGGTGACAATATACAAGGCGCCGCCGCCATAATCCCCGACCAGGTTCAGCGGTGGCGTCGGCGGCTGGCCCTTGCGGCCGATCGCGTGCAGCGCACCGGTCAACGCGATGTAGTTCAGGTCGTGGCCGGCGGCCTGCGAGAGCGGACCTTCCTGACCCCAACCGGTGACGCGACCGTACGCCAGCCTCGGGTTGTGCGCGAGGCACACGGCGGGACCGAGTCCCAGGCGTTCCATCACGCCGGGGCGGAAGCCCTCGATCAGTGCGTCGGCACCCTCGATCAGGCGCAGAGCCGTCGCCACCGCAGCGGGTTTTTTCAGGTCGAGGGAGATCACCGCGCGGTTGCGCTTGGTGAAATCGACCAGCGACGGCAGCTTCACGCCGAGATCCACGTCGGCGACACGCTCGATCAGCAGCACCGTCGCGCCCATGTCCGCCATCAGCATCGCCGCCATCGGAGCCGGGCCAATGCCAGCGAATTCGACGATCTTCACGCCTGTTAGCGGTCCCATACTAACGCCCTGTGATTGCATTCTTGGTTCACGGTGTCATCGCCGGCGGAGTGAGGCAATCCCCTGGCATAATGGCTGCTTTCAACGCGATAGCGGCGTTCGGACCGCAGAATGGCTGTGACGGGCGACAATGCCTCCACGTTCGACGCCGCTATGCGAACGCTGCGCAGCAGATGAGAATGCCGGCAGCTTGCCGGTGGTCTGGCCGCGGCCGGTCGGCCTTCGGCGATCGGCTGGCACAGAGCCGACCTCGGCTTTCGAGAGCAACCGCAACCCCCGGATGGCACGCGCCGCCTCCTCGCGCCACATTGCCCGCATGCACGATACCAACACCATCGACCGGCTTCCGGACGAGCATCTCTGGCAGCAGGTTCTCACCCGCCAGCCTGGCGACTTCCTCTACGGCGTCACCACGATGGGCGTTTACTGCCGGCCTGGCTGCCCCTCACCGCCCCCGCTGCGCAGGAACGTACGATACTTCGGCACCTGCGCCGAGGCCGAAGCCGCCGGGTTCCGCGCCTGCAAGCGTTGCGACCCGAAGGGCGAGCGCGCCGCGATTGCCCAGGCCGTCGTGCGCGACGCCTGTCAATTCATTGAGGCGGCAGAGGAGATGCCGTCGCTGGACACGCTGGCCGACCGGGCGGGCTACTCGCGCTTCCACTTCCTCCGCATGTTCCGCGACCACACCGGCCTGACGCCGCGCGGCTATGCACAGGGGGTACGGGCGCGCCGGCTATCCGACTCACTGGCCGGCGGTGCGCGCGTGGCGGATGCAGTCGCTGGCGCCGGATACGGCTCAGAGAGCCGGGTCTATGAGAAGTCCGGCGCGCTTCTGGGGATGACCCCGGGAGCTGCTCGGCGCGGCGGCCATGGCGAGGTCATTCGCACCGCCTTCGCCGATTGCCTGTTCGGACGGTTGTTGGTCGGCGCGACCGACAAGGGCGTGTGCTTCATCGGCTTCGCCGAGCCGGACGAGACCCTCCTCGGCGACCTGAGGCGCCGATTCCCGAAGGCGCGGATCGTCACTGACGATGGCGCCTTGGCCGGGACGGTACGTGCGGTGCTGGATTTCCTCGATGAACCGACGCGGGCGCTTGAGCTGCCGCTGGACCTGCGTGGGACCGCGTTCCAGGAGCGAGTGTGGCGGACATTGACGCGCATCCCAGCGGGAGAGACGCGGTCTTACGCGGAGGTCGCAGCTATGATCGGGAAGCCGAATGCCGCGCGTGCCGTCGCTCAGTCCTGCGCGAGCAATCCGGTCGCACTGGCGGTGCCGTGCCACCGGGTCGTCGGCACGAACGGCGCGGTCAGGGGATACAGGTGGGGCGTGCCCAGGAAAAAGGCTCTGCTCGAGCGGGAGAAAGTCGCCTGATCACCGCGCCCGCGAAGCGGGGTAGGTTTTGTGTTGTCGGAGCGACGCGCCAATCCGTTCAGACAGCCGGCCAAGCACAGTGATAAGCGAAAAACACCTGCCATTCGCCGGCACGATACCCGCAGCGACAAACTCACGTTCATGCAGTCAGTCATGTTGGCCGCTGCGCAATCATAGACCGGTCTCGTCTCCCTGCTGCCAGTCCTCAACCGCGGCTCGAAACGTTTGAGCCGCCCATTCTCGCGCACCTTCAACCGCCTCAATCGCTCGCCTGGCGCAAATGTCGGCTCGAATCTCGTAGCAACGCTCTGACCTTCGCCATCGGGTTTTCGATATCGTTGACCCGCGTATGAGCGCGCATCCGGTCGACTTCCAAGGGACGCCCCACCACGCGCGTCAGGCGCACGCGTCCGTCCCAGCAACGGCCGAAGGTGATGACACCCCGTTCCTGCGCGGTCGACATTGGCAATGATGACCATAGGAAAATCAGACTATGTCAGGACGCGGCACAGCAGGCGCAGCCGGCGTGCCGCGCGCCAGCATGTCCTGGCGATACGACGAGTCGTCGATCCTGGAGCCGGGGTCTGCCGATTCGAACGTGGTGCGCCTCGGATCATCGGGGCGGGACCGAATTTTGACCCCCGGGACCCTTACCGTATCATGAACGCCCATTACGAGGGATCCGACGACGATGGACTACCACGCGGCCTTTGCGGGCCTGAAAGTGATCGACATGACGGGCGGGGTCGCCGGGCCGTCATGTGCGATGATGCTGGCGCAGCATGGCGCCAACGTCATCAAGATCGAGACGCCCCACGGCGGCGGCGACTGGTCTCGCATCCTCGGGCGTCGTTACGAGGATCATTCGGCATTTTCGGTTTATGGTACGCTGGGCAAGCGCAGCGTCGCGATTGATCTGAAAACGCACGAGGGGCGCGAAATCGTATGGCGGCTGCTGCGCGGTGCTGACGTGTTTATGGAGGGATTCCGTCCCGGCACGATCAAACGCTACGGTTTCGACTATGAGGCGGTCAGCGCGCGCGAGCCGCAGATTATCTACTATGCGATCTCCGGTTTCGGGCAGAAAGGACCACTTGCGGCGCGTCCGGCGATGGATCCGGTTCTGCAAGCGATGACCGGTATTGTGAACGAGAATCGCGGCGAGCATGACCTGCATCCGCATCGCATCGCTATTTCGTTGATCGACATGTTCACCGGCCTGCTGGGTTTCCAGGCGATCGCCACGTCGCTCTATGTACGGCGCGAGCAGAAGCGCGGGCGCTACATTGAGGCGAGCCTCATGCAGGGCGGCGCGATGCTATCGGTGATCCGCCTGATCGCGAATTACCTGGAGCGCGGCACAACGCAGCGCACCAGCATGCCAAACGGCGTGTTCAATACGGCGGACGGGCAGCTCAATGTGACGATGGTGCGGCCAGGCGACTGGGAGCCGTTTTGCGACGCCATCGATCAGACAGAGCTGCTGCATGATCCTCGCTTTGCCACGCCGAAGACGCGCGGCGATAACCTCGACGAGCTGCTTGTACTGGTGCGCAAGGTGTTTGCCGCGAAGCCGACCGCGTGGCTGTCCGAGCGGCTGACCGCACGCGGCATCATGAACGGGAAGGTCAATACCTATGAGGAGTTCCTGCGTGAGCCGCAGGTCGAAGCGACGGAGATCATCTCCTGGTTGAACCAGCCGGGTATTCCTGAGCCAGTCCCCATGCCGAACATTCCCGGGCTGCCACCGTTCCGGAACGGAACGAGGCGCGCCCATGCGCCGCGGCTGGGGGAGCATACGGTGGATGTGCTGGAAGAGCATGGATATTCGCGCGCAGAGATCGAGGCGCTGCTGGCAAAGAGGGTGCTCGCGGCAGCGAAATGATTGCTCGTCAGATCTCGTGTATCCGTTTAGCAGAGCTGCTTCCTGATAGAGAGTCTTGCAACGGCAGGCACGGAGTTTCATCGAAAGAATGCGTTGCGAAACTCGGTGCCTGCCTTCGCGAATCTCGCTGTTGACCCAGGTACCACACGAACCGCTTCGCCACGGCCCGACAGGCCGACCAAGAAGGGACTTCAGGAATGAAATTCGGCGCCTCGATGTTCTTCACCGACTACGCGATGACCCCGGCGGCGCTCGCGGTTGCATTGGAACAACGCGGTTTCGACATGCTGTGGGCGCCGGAGCACTCACACATTCCTCTCGCCCGCAAGACGCCGTTCGTTCTCGGCGGCGACCTGCCGAAACGTTATTATGACGTTATGGACCCGTTCGTCACATTGACGGCTGCTGCGATGGCGACGAGGACCCTCAAGATCGGCACGGGCGTATGCCTGATCGCGCAGCGCGACCCGATCCAGACGGCAAAGCTGGTGGCCTCGATTGATCAGGTCTCCGGCGGGCGCTTCGTCTTCGGGGTCGGCAACGGCTGGAACCAGGACGAGATGGAGAACCACGGCACCGTGTTCGCCACCCGCCATAAGTTGGCGCGTGAACGCGTCGAGGCGATGAAGGCGATCTGGACGCAATCGAACGCCGAATACCACGGCGAATTCGTCAATTTCGCGCCGATGATGACCTGGCCGAAGCCGGTGCAGAAGCCACATCCGCCGATCCTGGTGGGCGGTGCGTTCCCCTACAGCGCGCGCCGTGCCATCCGCTACGGCGACGGCTGGATGCCGCAGATCACCAGCGCTTCCCCGACGCCACTGACCGAGCTCATTCCGCGTTTTCGCCAGATGGCGACGGAAGCTGGGCGGAATCCCGCGGGCTTCGACATTTCCATCGGTGGTCAGACGGAAGACGTGGAGTTGATCAAGCGGTACCGAGATCTGGCTGTGACCCGCGTGTCAGTCAGCCTTCCATCAGAGAATGCCGAGACGATTTTGCCTGTGCTCGACCGCTGGGTGGCAATCATGCGCGCGGTAAACGGGTAGGTCCGCATTGTTGTGTGTTGCGGACTTATGTGGCATCGTTCTGGCGACGTGAGTTGTGGAGCGTCAATCCTTGCCATCCAGTATCAGCCAGATGTACCGCCGTGGGGTGATTGCCGGCGCTGCCTCGCTGTGCGCGGTCCGCGCCGGTCATGCCGAACATGCGTGGACCCGGTCAGCGTATGAGATAGCCATGCGTGCGTCGGGCCGGCCCGCCAGCCTGACGCAGGTACAGTTCGACGCGATCCAGAACCGCAAGCCGGCGGCGATGGAGATGATCGCGACATACCTGAAGCAGCATCTCGGCCACGCCGATCCGGCAGTGATGGCAGCATTCCGGGCGGTGCCGCGCGAATATTTTCATTATGTTTACTCGGAGCACCGCGCCACACCGGGTGATGCCTATGAGGCCGACCCGAAACCCTGGGCCATCGGCTGGGGCTCAGCGCTGTCTGATTATCTCGGCCAGGCCTACATGACACAGGTGTGTCAGCCGAAGCCGGGACAGACGACGCTGGAAATCGGCACCGGCAGCGGCTTCCAGAGCGCTCTGCTGTCGCGCATCGTCGACCGGGCCTACACGATCGAAATCATCCAGCCGCTCGGCAACGCGGTGTCGCGGATTTTCGCACCGCTTGGCTACACCAACGTGCACACCCGGATCGGTGACGGCTATTACGGCTGGCCGGAGGTCGAAAGCGGCTTCGACGTCATCATAGTGACATGCGCCGCACAGTATGCACCGCCGGATCTATTCAAGCAGATGAAGCCGGGCGGACTGATGGTGATTCCCATCGGCCAGCCCTTCAAGCGCGGCCAGGTCCTCTACGTCTACACCAAGGATAAGGCGGGCAAGATCCATTCGCGGCGCGACATGGGCGTATTTTTCATCCCGATGACCGGCGCGATCATGAAACGGCCTCCTGGTCGGGCATAGTCTGGGCCGGATCGGCCCGCTGATCGGAGCGCAGCAGCCGTGCGGGGCAGATGACGCGACGATCTTCAGTTCGGGGTTGACGTTGACGCC
>JASHQG010000134.1 GCA_030037665.1 Acetobacteraceae bacterium | reverse complement strand
CTGTCATCAAACCACCGGCAGGAATCGCAAGCCAGAACGGCATGCTCCCAACCGTGGCGAGTTTTGCCGCGGTGTAGGCGCCCACGGCCATAAACCCGCCCTGACCGATGGAAATCTGCCCTGCGAAACCGGTGAGAATGTTGAGCCCGATCGCACCCACCACGGCCACAAGGATCAGGTCGCAGACGGTCAGCGTGTAGGGTGATGCAAGCCACGGCAGCACCAGCAGTAGCACCACGAAGATGCCCCCCAGCGTCCAGCGCGACACCGGCAGCGGGTACAGCGCCATGTCGGCGGCGTAGCTGGTCTTGAACGTGCCGGCTTCGCGAAAGATCATGGCCTAGACCCGCTGTACCGGCATTTTGCCGAAGATGCCGTAGGGCCGCACCATCAGTACCGCGATCATCAGCACATAGGGCATGAAGTCCTTGGTGCCGCCGCCGACCAGCGGATCGATGTAGCCGGACGACAGCGATTCCACCACGCCCACCACAAGGCCTCCAATGATCGCGCCGGCAATGGATTCGAAGCCGCCCAGTATCACCACCGGAAAGACCTTCAGCCCGACCACCGCGAGCTGGTTGTCCACGCCCAGCAATGCGCCCCAGATCACGCCGCCGAGCGCAGAGACGACACCCGTCAAAGCCCAGGCGATTGCGAAATAGCGACGCACGTCTATACCCATCGCGGACGCAATCTGCTGGTTGTCGGCCACCGCGCGCATCGCCAGTCCCATGCGCGTGTGCAGAAACAGCCAGGTGAAGACGCAAAAAAACAGCAGGCTGACGACAGCCCCAACGATATCGATCGGCGGCAGCATGATCGGGCCAATAAAGATCGGCGTCTGCTGAATCGGCATGGTCAATGCGCGCGTACCGGGACCGAACAAGAGCACGACGACCCCGCGCAGCAGCGAGGCAACGCCGATCGTGGCCATGATCACCGCGATGATCGGACGGCCGAGCAACGGACGCAGCACGACGCGTTCGAGTCCGAAGCAGAACGCCACCAGTCCGGCAACGGATAGCAGAGTGGCGACCCAGAACGGCAGCACGGTCGCGGCGGCAGCCGCAATGAAGCCGCCGGTCATGACGAACTCGCCCTGGGCGAAATTGAACGCTTCGGTGGCTTTGTAAACCAGCACGAAGCCGAGCGCGATCAGCGCGTACATCATGCCGACAAGCAGGCCGTTGGCGATCAGGATTACGGTGAAGACGTCAGGCATGGAGTGTCTCGATCGTTTCCGGCGCCGGCTCCGGTACGGTCGCACGGACTTGGGCGGGGCGCAGCGCGACACCCAAAGCGCGCAGCAGGCGCGCGGTGTCGGTCGGCAGCGATCCGTCCGTGTGCACCCAGCGCACGCGGCTGAGGCCGAGTTGGTCGCGCACAGGTGCGTAAGCCACGAGTTCGCCGATCCGGCAGCCAAAAGCGAGGCCAAGTGGCACGGCCCGCCCCTGCTCGCGGCATGCTTCGGCCTCAAGGGCGAGACGCTGGAAGAAGGTAAAGCTGCGGCGCTTAAAGCCGGTGACGGCTTCGGCCTTCGCTGACACAACCTGCGCCAGAGCGTTGCAGGCGGCGGTCGGCAGGAACAGGATGGTTGGGCCGATCTCGCGCAGGTCACGCAGCACTGAGTCCGGCGCTTCCGGACAGTTGCAGGCGAAGCCACCCAGAAGGCCGAGCGTCAGCGAATAAAGCGCGTCTTCGTAGGAAGACATTGGCAGATAGCACAAGGCGTCGTCGGTGGATCGCACCGGGTCGGCTGCGGAGATCACTTCTGCCGCGGTGATCAGCTGGGCGTGAGAGAGCGAAAGCGGGCGAGATTGCAGAGCGGCCGGATAGACCAATAACGCGAGGTCATGCGGCGCGGCCTCCGAGGCCGCGCCCGTTGAATCGTGCCGTGCGTCTACCAGCGCATCTAGGCGCCGTGTCTCCCACTGTTCGCTCCGATTGAAACCACCCGCATCCACACAGAAGATGCGTGGCGGTGACCGTCGCGCATGCATCAGAGTGGCCAGGCGATCGGCCTGGTCGGCGGTATCCGCGACAACGATGCTGACACGGGCATCTTCCAAGATGGCTGCCAGCCGCGACGAGTCGGCATCCGGATCGAGGGGCACGCCCACGCCGCCCAGCGACTGCGCGGCAAGCATCGAGGCGTAGAGAGCAGGGCGATTGTCGCCCAGCACGGCCAGCCGTTCGCCGCGCCCGAACCCGTTCGCCGCAAGTCCCACCGCAATGTCGTGGCAGCGTCGGGCGAAGGTGGCCCAGGTCTCTGTCTCCCAGACACCCAGGCGCTTGTGCCGCCATGCCGGACGGCGCGGCCAGTGCGATGCGTTGCGCGCCAGTAAAAGCGGCAGTGTGTTGGTGCCGCTCATGCCGCGCGCGTCATATGGCCGCCGCCGAGATAGGCGTTGATCACCGCGGGATCGCGCTGTACCTCCGCCGGTGTGCCTTCGGCGATTTTCTGACCGCCATCCAGCACACAGACGCGATCGGAAATATCCATCACGACCGCCATGTCGTGCTCGATCAGCACAATGGTGGTACCCCAGCGCCCGTTCACGTCCAGCACGAAGCGCGCCATCTCCTCCTTTTCTGATTGGTTCATGCCGCCCATCGGTTCATCGAGCAGGAGCACTTTGGGTTCCAGGGCCAGAGCGCGCGCGAGTTCAACACGCTTGCGTACGCCGTAGGCCAGCGCGGCTGTGGGCTGCTTTCGGATGGCATCGAGCTGGAGGAAGGCGAGGATCTCTTCGACGCGCCTGCGGTGCGTAATTTCCTCGCGTTGGGCCGGCCCCCAGTAGAGCAACGAGGCCAAAGCGCCTGCCCGCATATGGACGTGTCGGCCGAGCATGACGTTGTCGAGGACGGACAAGCCACCGAACAGGGCGATGTTCTGGAAGGTGCGCGCGATGCCGAGCGCGGCGATACGCGATGGCCGCAGGCGCGTGATGTCGTGGCCTTCGAGGCTGATCGTCCCGCTGGTGCAGCGATAGAAGCCGCTGATCAGGTTCAGGAGCGACGTCTTGCCGGCGCCGTTGGGTCCTATAACGGACAAAACTTCGCCGCGGCGGACCTCCACCGTCACATCTCGCACGGCTGTCACGCCACCGAAACGTTTCGTCACCGTCTGCGCGGCAAGCTGCGGTTGCACCGTCCCCGCCGCGTGCTCGTCAACGACGTGGATATCCATGCCGCTTACACTCCCTGCACTCTTCGTAAAGTTTTGAGTTAGCCCACATGATAGGGCGGGGCTTTTCCTGACGCAAGATTTCCTGCTGCGGTGCTGTAACGCAATTGCCCCCTACAACTTGACGACCGTCAACTGCTGGACGCGGCGTCCGGGAACTCTCCTTTCGAGATTTCAAGTGTGTCCTGCCGAGGAACGTCAATCGCAGCGCGAGACCGCGAGGGCGTTTGAT
>JASHQG010000133.1 GCA_030037665.1 Acetobacteraceae bacterium | reverse complement strand
TAGCCGACACAGAGCCCGATGCCGCAGAGCAGTGCGAAGGCGCTGAGCCAGCTGAGGTCGCCTCCGACATAGCGGCCATCAGCGATCGGGACGCCCTTCACCAAGGCACCGACGGTCAAGCCCTGCATGAAGGCGGCAATGAGCGAGCCGCCGGCGAAGCTCGCATCCCAAAGCCAACGCCACCTTTCGGTCCTGTGTCGGAACTCGAAGGCAACGCCGCGCAGGATCAATCCGGCAAGCATCAGAAGAAGTGGCAGATAAAAGGCGGAAAGGAGCGTGGCGTAGACGACGGGGAACGCACCCCAGAGCACCACCCCTGTGGCCACGAGCCAGGTCTCGTTGCCGTCCCAAATCGGCGTGATCGCGTTCATCATCGCCTCGCGGCTGGTGCTGCCGTGCGCTCTTGCGCTCAGGATTCCGACGCCAAGATCGAAACCGTCGAGGAGCACGTAGAGCAGTGCACTGACAGCCAAAATGGCTATCCAGAAGAGGACCATTGTCATTCTGTCCCAGCAGAGAGGCGCGCGTTCGCCAGGGCCGAGTGGTCGACTGCGGACATAGGGCGGTTGGGGAGGGCGTTTACTGGTGGCAGCGTAAGAGCGCGAACAGGCCCGGCCCGAAGCAGCCGATAAATGTAAAGCACGCCAAAGGAAAAGATCACGATGTAGATAGTGCAGAAGAGGACGAGCGAGACTGCCGCCGCGCGCGCGGTCAGCGCGGGCGTCAGAGCGTCCTTGGTTCGCAGAACATTATAAATGGTCCAGGGCTGTCGACCGATCTCGGCAGTGAACCAGCCAGTCAGGATGGCGATATGCGGCAAGGGGAAACTCAAAAATATGCACCAAAGCAGTGCGCGACTACGCTCAGCCCGGCCCTTAATGGTCGAATAAACGCCGACCCAGGCGAGCAGCAGCATAACCATGCCGCAACCGACCATGATGCGGAACGCGAAAAACGGAACGTTGACAGGCGGCCGATCCCGACTTGGGAAATCGGTGAGCCCCACCTCTTTCGAGTCGAAACTCATGCTGGCGATCAGGCTGCCAAGAATAGGCACTGAGATGGCGTATCGGTTGCTCTCAGTTGCCTCATCCGGGATCGCAAACAGGACTTCGCTGGCAGGCTGCTCGTCATGCCAGCGACCTTCGATGGCCGCAAATTTTGCCGGCTGGTCATTGTGAACATAGTCGCCGGTGAGGTGGCCGAATAACATCTGCATCGGCAAAAGGATCGCGGCGAGATAGAGGCCCATCCGCAGCATAATGCGAGCCTCGGCGTGGAACCGACCGAGCAGGAGGTACCAAGCACCCGTCGCAGCGACACAGAAGGCGCCTGTCAGATAAGAGGCGAGGAGCATGTGCGGGAAGCGCACCCAGACGACCGGGCTGAAAATGATCTCGGACCAATTGGTTGGAACGAAGATGCCGTTCTCGACGACGTAGCCGACCGGCACCTGCATCCAGCTGTTGTTGACCATGATCCAGAATGCCGACAGCGTGGTGCCGAACGCGACCATCGCTGTCGAAAGCAGGTAGAACCACGGGGCGACTCTCTGCCGTCCAAACAGAAGTACGCCGAAGAAGCTCGCCTCGAGCGCAAAGGCAGTGAACGTTTCATAGGTGAGGAGTGGACCCTGGATCGGCCCGGAAATACGCGATAGCTCACTCCAATTGGTGCCGAACTCGAAGGCCATCACGATGCCAGATACAACGCCGAGACCGAACGCGACGCCGAAAATCTTGAGCCAGAACTCGAACACTGTGCGGTAGGCCGGCCGACCGGTCGCGAGATACAAAGTCTCGAGCACGGTCAGCCACGCGGCCAGTCCGATGGTGAATGACGGAAAGATGATGTGAACCGAGACGGTGAAAGCGAATTGGAGTCGGGACAACAACAGCGCTGTGAGCTCCATGGCTGGGCCTCTATCGCCACAAACCGATATCGGCTTGATGGAGGAATTCGGCGGCGCGGTCGCTGGTGCGCTCAGCTCCCTCCGTGAATGCACCTCGCGCTTGACGTCGGACGCCGTCCCCTCCGGTTTCGGCTGTCGCGGGGCCGCCTCGCCCTGCCTGCCACGCGTGTCGACGCCGCCAGGCCCCCGGGGTCTCGTGCGTGTACTGCCGGAACACATTTGAGAAGTGCGCCTGGTCGGCAAACCCGCATATAAGAGCGATGACGCTCAGCCGCTCTTCACCATCGAGCATGAGGGCCTTGGCATGATGCAAGCGCCGGGTCGTCACATAGGCGTGTGGTGTTTGACCGAATGTGCGTTTGAACGCTCGAAAGAAGTGCGCTGTGCTTCGCCTCGCGATGCTGCTTAAGTCACTAACCCGGATGACGTCGCCAAGGTGGCCGTCGATGTAGGTGCGGACGCGCTGCGCCTGCCATCCCGCGAGTTCCCCGCGACCGCTATCGGGCTTCGCCGTGGCGGCGTGCCGTTGCAATTCTGAGCTGAGTATTGTCGCCGCTTTGGTCAGGGAGGCACGGGCGGCCTCACGGTCGCGTTCGAACTCGTTTCCTGCCACCGCAAGCAGCGCCGTGAGATCGACGAGCATCCGCACCGGGCGATGGTCGAAATAATCAAACTGTCCTGCCTGGAAGACTGTGGATTGCGACATCGTACCCTCGCGTGCGCGGCCCGGCGATCGTGCAGAATGAGTTTCCGCGCTTGATCGCTACTCCATTGGGAACGGTCGGGCTTGTTATATGGTGCTAGAAGTTGTGAGATCTGTCAGGGGAAGGTGTTGCAATCCCATCCGTCGCTCAGCGAGTTGATTAGGCGCTGGTCTGCCTGCCGGCCGTTCGCTACGATCTCCGCAACCTCTGCGACGTTGGCAAAACACATTAAAGCGAATCAACGTTCGACAAAGTCCCGATGCAGTATTCCCCAATTTGGCATTTGGATTGCTGCGACCGGCTCCCTCGTCCTTGGCGAGATTTGGAAATCGTGCGCATACCCCTGCGAAAGAGGGTTCTTGAGGCTGCGGCACGGGGCCGATGGGCCATACTGCGGCGCTTTAACCGTCGCCTGATGCTCGGTGGGTCGCTTGTCGTGCCGCTGAAGGAACCACACTCGCTCAAAGAGATTCTGGCTCAGGGTGACATGATCAGCCGCACATTCCCCATCTCGGTTTTTGCGGAGTGACGCCGCGAGTGGGGTTTCTACCCTGACTTCATCACGATCGTGCGCGACAACGGCGTTTTCGTCGGTGCGCGCCAGGCGGCCGCCCCGTCGATTTATCAATCGCAAGGACGAAACTGAACTGGTCTACTTATGCGACTTCAGCGCATGACACCACCACCGGCGATGTTTCGGGAAATCGTGCAGGCAGCGGCGATGCGAACCTGAT
>JASHQG010000132.1 GCA_030037665.1 Acetobacteraceae bacterium | reverse complement strand
CTCGTCGTGTAAGCCAAAGCATCGGGGCAGTGACGCTGCCAGCAGTCAGGGTTTTCAGGAACGTCCGCCGATCTTGATGTATCACGGCTGAGGTCCTCTTCCAGCACATGCCAACACGTTGCCGCAGACCACACAGAACCGGCCGTTCATGGAGCCAGTAGGAGAATTGAATGCCGAAGACGGTCGACAGTCGACTCGAATCGGGCGGCACGGATCGCGACGGGAAAGAACTTATCCACACGAATCGCCGGACTTCAATGAGCAAAGGTTGACCGTCTCATGACCATGTCTGCCGGATGACATCTCAGCGTGACCACGTACGCGCCGAGGCGATCTCTGCTGCCCACGCCGAGCCTCGCCGAGCAGAACGCCACAACGCTTCTGGACGTCGCCGATAGAGTGTACGCGATCGTGGCGGGCCGGCTCGCTAAGCGGACCCGCCTCCGCGAGTGGCGCGGTGACGCCGCGGCAACACTGTTGCCCGACGGGCCTACCACGCCCTGAAGCCGGGCGGGCGTTCAGCACACTGGCGATGTCGATGGTTGTCGCAGCAGCGCAGAAAGAACAGCTGTCCGACAGTCGTTGGACCGGATGGCGAGCGCGGGGCACAGCGGAGCCAATTGTATCAGGCGGTTTACTGTCCCGAAATGGCTTCACCTGCCCGGTGCGCGTGATGTCCCTGCGTCGCGAGCGAGGACGTTGATGAGATATCCGTCACGCATGAAGTCAAAGGGAACGTCGTTCCGACTGGTTGATATGATCACCACGCCGGGTTGCACGCTGCCCTCGCTACTGCCCGCTCACGGTGATCTCCACCCGACGACTCTCCTGGGGGGTCAGCGCGAATTGCACCGAGCCGTGGCCTCGTCCGAGCAGACGCGTCTCCGGCACGCCGTCTTTTTGCAACTGGTCCATCACCACCTGCGCGCGAAGATCAGTCAGCAATGCGTTCGCCTTGTGACTTCCGGTCGGGTCAGCGAACGCGTTGACGTGCACGGCCTCACCGGGATTCGCCTTGGCAAAATCGCTGGCGTGGCTGATCACGATCACCGCGTGCGGGCTCAACGCCGCAGACCACTGCTGGAAAAACACGACGAATTTCCGCGCGGGCGTGTCCGCCGCGCGTGCGTGCGCGATGATGAAACAGCCCAACAGCACCAACCCGATTCGTCGCATTGTTCCCCCCTTCACACGCGACCCGATCCATAGTCGCGGTTTGCCAGGTCCGTCGCAACAACCCGGACCGCAGCCCTGAACCCGGGCCTGCCCGGGACCTTCATACCGACAGCATTGCCGCCACCTGATTCAGTCCGCGGATCCGGGCGTACATCTTCATGGCCTTGTCCAGGCTGTACGCATGCGCGGCCGCGTCACTGCTCCAGCAGCACTCGCGCACCACGACGCACGCCAGGTCCATGTTGAACGCCTCGCGCACGCTGGTCTCCACGCCGCGGTTGGTCGCACCACCGCCGATGACCACCACGTCTCGGCGCAGCATGCGCAGGTGCTCCGCGACGCCGGTGCCATAGAACGCGCTTGGCCGCCGCTTGAGAAATACATAGTCCTGTGACCGCGGTGCGATCTCGTCGGGGAAGCCGGCCCCGGCCGTGCCCTCGACGGCGTTGGTT
Source organism: Acetobacteraceae bacterium (assembly GCA_030037665.1). Taxonomy (GTDB): domain Bacteria; phylum Pseudomonadota; class Alphaproteobacteria; order Acetobacterales; family Acetobacteraceae; genus JASHVB01. The sequence continues at coordinate 4,395 of JASHQG010000132.1, read as the reverse complement.
AGCGGCGGCACGCCGGTTTCCGCCGTCAGATCGGTCGGCAGCATCACCACATCGGCGCCGTCAGCGCGGCTCACCGGCGTCGTGTAGATCACCGGCATTCCCGCCGAGCGTGCGAGCGCGATCATCCGTACCCACGCATCGAGCACCGGCTTCATCGCCGTCCGCCGCGTGGGATCGGACGGCGTCAGCGCGCGCCGGCACACGTCGTACGCGATCAGCACGGTGCGGCGCGCATCGAGGCGTTCAGATTCTGCCATGGCAACATCCTCCCGACGAACTTGTCTCCGATATCGCGCCGTCGGTAAATGCTCCCGTCGCGTGCTGACCGGGAGGCCGACCATGACCCTGGACGTGCCGTCGCTGCGATCCGACACACCCGGTGTCACCAACGTTCTGCACTTCAACAACGCCGGCGCCGCGCTGCCGCCGCGTCCGGTGCTGGAGGCGGTGATGCAACATCTGGCGCGGGAGGCCGAGATCGGCGCCATGGAGGCGATGGTCGAAGCCGCCGATCGCAGCGCCGGTTTTTATGACGCGATTGCCAGGCTGATCGGTGCCCAGTGCGGCGAGATCGCCTTCGCCGAAAGCGCCACGCGTGCCTGGGACATGGCGTTCCACGCGGTGCCATTCCGCGCCGGTGACCGCATCATCACCGCACGCGCCGAGTACCTCTCGAACTACCTCGCCTTCCTGCAGATGAAGGCGCGCGCCGGCATCGAGCTCGACGTGATCGGAGACGACGCATCGGGCGCACTCGATCTTGACGCGCTGGAGGATGCGATCACGCCGCGCACGAAGCTGATCGCCATTGCGCACATCCCATCACAAGGCGGCCTGATCAATCCTGCTGCCGAGGTCGGCCGCATCGCTGCCCGCCACGGCATCCTCTACCTGCTCGATGCATGTCAATCGGTCGGACAGATTGCGGTCGATGTCGGACAGATCGGCTGCCACATGCTCTCGGCGGCAGGCCGCAAATATCTGCGCGGGCCGCGTGGCACCGCGTTCCTCTATGCGCGGCGCGATGTCATCGACAGCCTGGAACCGCCGTTCGTGGATCTTGCGTCCGCATCCTGGGCGGATGGCGACCGATACGTGGTGCGCGACGATGCGCGCCGGTTCGAGACCTGGGAACGCAACCTCGCTGGTCAGGTTGGTCTCGCGGTCGCGGCGCGTTATGCGGTACGGCTCGGGATTGACGCGATCGAGGCGCGTGTGACGGAGCTTGCCGCGCTGCTCCGCAAGGAGCTCACCACGCTGCCCGACGTGCAGGTGCACGATCTCGGCACGCGCCAATGCGGCATTGTCAGCTTTTTGAAGGACGGCGAGACGCCCGACCAAACGCGCGAGCGCCTGCAGGCACAGAACATGAATGTGCATGTCTCGCGCTCGCCGCGTGCGCCGGCGCTGGATCTCGCGACGCGCGGACTGGACGCCGTGGTCCGCGCAAGCGTGCACTACTACAACGACGAGTCGGAGGTGGAACGGTTTGTCCGCGCTGTCGGCGGTTGAACCGGCTCGTGTTCACCGCCGCTGCGTCGCCAGCGGTGGAGGTCCACACATCGTATCGCGCATGTTGCATCCGTGGTCTCACAACCGTCTCGCTCGCGGCGGAACGAGACGGAGGCGAGATATCCCATTCCCGCCTTAGATCCGGCGCACGTTCCAGAAGATCGCGAACCCTTCCGGCACGCCGGTGATGTCCTTGCGGAACGCCGTTGGCAGGTTTGCCAGGCCAAGCGGATAGTACGGCACGTCCTGGAACGCCAGGGTCTGCATCGCGGCACCGATCTTCTTCTGTGCCGCGAGATCCGGCGCGTTGAACCAGGCGTCCCGCAATGACTCCATCTTTGGATCGTCGGGCCAGCCGAACCATGCGCCCTTGCCGTTGCCGCGCAGCGGCAAATGGCTTGCCGGCGTAAAGAAGTCCAACCCGGAGAACCCCGTGCAGAACAGGTTCCAACCTCCCTCGGCGGGGGGCTTGGTCAGCGCGCGACGCTGCACCACCGTGCCCCAGTCGGTGGTTTGATAATCCACGTTCATGCCGACACGCTTCAGCACGTCCAGCGCGACGTTGCTCAGAGCGTACAGCACCGGCTGGTCGGTGCCGACAATGAACACGATCTTCTCGCCCTTATAGCCGGCCTTCTCCAGCGCCCGCTTCACGGCGGCGTAGTCGGGCTTGCCGGTGGGCAGCGCATTCATGCCGGCATTGCTGGCCAGCGGCGAGGCCGGCGGGAAGAAGCCACAGGGCACCGACCATAGCGTCTTGTCGTCGCCCTGGGCCGCTATCATGAACTCACGCTGGTCGATGGCGCCGATCAGCGCGTGCCGCACTTCCGGCTTGTCAAACGGGGGATAGAGGAAATTCGGCCGCAGCATAAACGGCGTGCCGGTATGGTCGGTGATCGGCGTCTGGATGCCCTGCCTGCGCAGCAGCGGCAACAGATCGGCGGTCGGGTTCTCCCACCAGTCCATCTCGCCCGATTGCAATGTCGCAGCCTTGGTGGCGGGATCTGGCTGAACGTGCCACTCGACGCGGTCGAAATGCACGATCTTCGGTCCGGCGGTGAAATCCGCGACGCCGCTTTCGCGCGGCTTGTATTGGTCGAACCGCTCATAGACGAACAGGGAGCCAGGCACACGCTCCTTCGCACTGAAACGGAACGGCCCGCTGCCGATCACCTCGGTGAACGCCTTGAACGGATCTGTCTCCGCGATGTGCTGCGGCATCATCGCGCACATGTTGGACGCCGCGTGGCAGAGTGCGTCCGGCAAGAGCGCGAACGGCTCCTTCAGCCGGAACATGATCGTCTTGTCGTCGGGCGCGGAGATCTCGTCAGTGCGCCGCATCAGCGCCTGGCCGAACGCGTCGCGCGCGCCCCAGCGCTTCACGGAGGCGACGCAGTCGCGTGCCAGAACCTTGTCGCCACTGTGGAACACCAGCCCGTCGCGCAGCGTCAGCTTCCACACCTTGCCGTCGCTCTCGACGGTGTGGCCGGCGACCATCTGCGGCTCGGCTTTGAAGCCGTTCTTCACGCCCGCCTGCCCGTACAGCGTATCGAAGACCATGTAGCCGTGGTTGCGCGTGACGTAGGCCGTGGTCCAGATCGGATCGAGGACCGGCAGGTCGGATTGCGGGATGAATTTCAACACCCGTTGCTTCTGCGCCAGCGCGATGGACGGCAGCGCGAGACCCGCGGCCGACCCCGCGAGAAAAGTCCGTCTCTTCATTATTCTGTGTCTCCCAGGAGGCCCGAGCTCCTCACCCGGTTGCGGGAGGGGGCGGGGCGAGGGTAGTACAATTTGCAGCCCTGTTACAGCGGAAAGATCGCCATGCTGTCGCTTTCCCCCGACGCCGCCCGGCAATACCAGGACGATGGGTACTACGCGCCCTTGCGCGTGCTTTCGACCGAACAGGCCGCGACGCTGCGGAACCACCTGGAGACCTACGAATCCCGTGCCGGCCGCCTCGGCGGGCCGCTCCGCCAGAAGTCCCATCTGTTGTTCACCTGGCTCAACGACCTGGTGCGCCAGGACCGCATCCTCGATGCGGTGCAGGACCTGATCGGCCCAGACATCCTCTGCTGGGGCAGCAGCTTCTTTATCAAGGAGGCCTGCAACACGGCCTATGTGTCATGGCATCAGGACTCCACCTACTGGGGCCTCGAGCCACCCGACATTGTCACCGCCTGGATCGCGTTCTCCGACAGCACGCCCGAGAACGGCGCGATGCGCGTCATCCCCGGCAGTCACAGGCTGGACCAGGTGCCGCACCGCGACACATTTGCCGCCGACAATCTGCTCTCGCGCGGCCAGGAGATCATGGTCGACGTGGACGAACAACGGGCGGTGACACTCGAACTCAAGGCAGGCGAGATGTCGCTGCACCACGTGCGTCTCATCCATGGCTCGGAGCCAAACCCGTCCGCGACGCGCCGCATCGGCTATGCGATCCGCTATATTCCGACCTATGTGCGCCAGGTCGCCGGATCGCACGACACGGCGACGCTGGTGCGCGGCGTCGACCGGTACGGGTATTTCGAGCCGGAGCGCCGACCGGACGCGGACTGCTCGCCCGAAGCGCTGGCGTACCACGCGGCGGTCACCGGGGCTCACGCGCAGATACTCATGCGCGGGACCGGGCGGGAAATGCGGGCGTAGCATGCAGGTGCCCTCTCCGAAGGGGAGGGTGCGGTGCTAGGCGATGATGTCGGCGAGCTCTGTCATGCTCGGTACGATCAGGTCGGGCTGGTGTGGCGTTGCGCCGAACGGGCGGCGGCGGCGATCAATAAACGCGGTGCGCATTCCGCTCGCCTTCGCACCGATGCAGTCGAAAGCGTGGTTGGCGACGAACAGGATCTGAGCCCGCGGCACGCCGACGAGCCCGGCGGC
>JASHQG010000131.1 GCA_030037665.1 Acetobacteraceae bacterium | reverse complement strand
ATTGGCTTGCCCGCGTCAGAGAGTCGATGAGGGTGCTGCGCCTGATGGCGAACATCTCACCTCGGCTATCATGGCGCACACGCCACCTTTGATCGGTTTCCACGGCCCGCCCGACGTTCTCGATCTGTCTGCTTATGCTACCAAAATGGACCGTTCGTTAGGTCCGACCCGGTTCTCCCCCACCGGCGAGCAGAGCGACGGGTTTTGTTCCGGCGGACCGCAACCACACCGATCGGTATAGCGACGTCCATCGGGGCTCAACCGAGGCTCCCTATGTGCGGACTGCACGATCCCGCGGTGCCGTGGGCATGTCTGCTCGGGCCGCGGGTGTCTGCCCGAGGTTACTCGCCCGGCATGGGTTGGTGACCATCGGCGCGAAGTCCCCGGGCCGTCTGCCGACAGGCTCGGACAGCAGGAGTTCGACATCATGAAGAAACTGCTTATTGCGGCCAGCATGGCCGCTGGCCTCGCCGCGGGCGCGGTGCCCGCGTTCGCACAATCCGCCACGACTGACGAACATTCGGTCCAGGCACAGAACTACAATCAGACGCAGAATTACAGCCAGTCGCCGAACTACGACCCGCCGGCCGCGACGAGCGGCAATGCCCATGTCGGCGACGGTTCCCGATCAGAGTACCTGATGCACCAGCAACAGCTCGAGAACATGCCCGGCTACAGCCCCACGGGAGGTGGCGACTGACCGACTAATGGATTGATCCGGCCGGCCGGTCGTATCTCAGGAGGTAATGAGAACGAAAGCCTCGCCACTCTGCGTGGCGTGTGCTTTCGGCAATCAGCCTTTTCTTGCAGTGCAGCGCGATCAGGGCCAGCGGTGGAAGGATCTCGCCGAGATTGGTCCCATCGCGGTCTTTGTATGCCGCACCTTGCAGGGCGAGATCGACTCGCTGAAGAGGTAGCAATCAACGGCGCGCGCGACGGGCACGCGACACGAGTAGCTCCTTCAAGCAGCTGCTTCGTGAGCCGGACACAACATTGACGCTCTCTGATGGAGATCCACGCGTGACGATCACCTTCGTGCCGCAGCTTGACCCGCAGCGGTCATAATCGCCGTTGCTAGATCTCTCGAAGGCAGACAATCGCCACATCGAAGAGGTGCTCGCATTCCAGTCCGCCAACGACGGGCAGCCGACGGTGATTCTCACACACGACACCTGCCCGATGCTGACGGCACGTCGTGTCGGATTGGAGTGCGTGGCAGTCCCCGACAGCTGGCTGCTGGATCCCGAGAAGGATGACCGTCAAACGGAGAACGAGGAGCTCAAGCGCCAGCTGAAAGAGCTGCAGAACCAGTATCCCCAATTGTCCGTTCACGCTGAAAACGATTAGGGCGCAATCATGGATGGGGTTACGCTGTCGATCGTCGAGTACGATCCGCCGTCGGCGGGGGACGTCGTCAATGAGCCGCCCTTGAGTACCGCGCGACGGCAGCTCGACGCCCAGCCTCGACGCTCCGACAAACGACGACGGTAGGTCAATCCGGGCCCGTCACACCGGACCCGACACCGACCAGACGGCCGTGCTGCAGAGGTCACGCGCGATCTGGCGCACCACCCGAACGGCGGCGCTCGTCGTGGAGACGATTAATGTGCGGTCGCGGACACGTGCAGGGGTCAGGCATTGCAGTTGTGCAGATTTTCGTCCCGATCGATTGAGCCGGGTTCGCTGCCGACCCACCCTGATGCTCTGAGCGACGGCGAGCCGGACAGAGCGCTTGAGTCGGATCGCCCGACAAGCGGACTCCGCTATGGCCTATTAAATAGGCCGAAACTGTATGATTATCGATCATTATGCATGATATATATGCATATCAGGAGCTAATGCAGGGCCATTGACTCTTTTATGCTGAATATCTACGCTTCTCTGCGTCCCCTGTAGCGTACTGTTTTCCTCTTGCCTAAGAATTGGGCAAATGCACGACGCCGTCTCTCTGGAAGAACACATCCGCTATCGTTACCGCCAACCGAAGGGGGTCGAGCAGTTTGGCATCGAGCCGATTCCCGAGGGAAAGAAGACCGTCGGCGGCTTCGATATTTTCTCGATCATTCTCGGCCTGGCGCTCAACCCAGGTTCGATCCTGATCGGCGGACTGGCGGTCGTATCCGGCCTCTCGTTCATCCAGGCTGTCAGCGCCATCTCCATCGGCATGGCGATCGCCGTGGCTGCCTACACGATCATGGCGACCGTCGGGGTCGACTACGGACTGCCTGGTCAGGTGTGCGCCCGTATGGTCTACGGGCTTCGGGGCGCCAAATGGATCCCTTCGCTGATCCGGACGGTCGCCTCCATCTACTGGTTCGCGTTCCAGACGGTGGCCGGATCGATCGCACTGGTCGCTGTTCTTGAACGCTGGACCGGCCACCACTACTCGCTGGTGCAGGTGAGCCTGCTCTTTGCCGTGCTGCAGGCGTTCGTCGCCATCGTCGGCTATGACAGCCTTAAACACCTGTCCCGCGCGGCACTGCCCTTGAAGGTGGGAATTCTGCTTTTCGCACTGATCGTCATGGCAACGCACAACGATCCGCACTTCGCGCCGTCGGCGGTGCTAGCGTACGGCGGGAGCGAAAAGTCGGACTGGCTGCTCTACGTCACATGGTTGAACGTGACCGCCGCGAACTCGCTGACGATGGTGACCGACTCGGCTGATTTCTGCCGCTACAGCCGCGGGCGCTTCGACATGTGGTGGGGCACTGTCGCCGGCAAATGGGGTGGCACTCTCTTTGCCGCCGTGCTTGGGGCGTACGGCGCGGCTGCGACGCAGGGCAAAGTGGCAAACATGTTCGAGGTCGTCGCCGGCCTGACGCATGGCTGGCTGCCTCTTCTGTTGTTCGTCGTTGTGATCGCGCTCGATAACTGGACGATCAACGTGCTCAATCTCTACACGGGTGGCCTGTCGCTCTCAAATATTCTCGAGGGTCTCGGCCGCTTCTGGTCGACGCTGATCATCAGTGTTCTGGGTGTGGCGCTCTCGGTCTTCCCCGGCGTCGTGCATGGCTACACGTCGTACGTCGGCATGTTGGGGAACTTCTTTTCACCCATCGCCGGCATCCTCGTCGCGGACTATTTGTTCGTGAAGCGCATGCGCATCGACGTGGTTGCGTTGTTCGAATCCGATGGACCCTACCGGTACTGGCGCGGCTTCAACCTGATTGCCGTGCTTTGGACGGTGATCGGGTTCCTGATCTACATGTTCCTGATACCTCAGGCATGGATACAGACATTGTGCACCATGCTGCTCACCGCGGGCGGCTACTGGCTGACGACTCGCCTGGTAGCCATGCATTCCAAGGCGATGGCACGTGCATCGCGTCCCGGCGATGAGCGCGAAGGGGCTGGCGACCTCGCCTGGGACTTGGCCGTTCGGTGAAATCGCACGCGAGGGGTAACAGTCTGCGCAGCCAGCGAACGTGCAGGTTCGGCACGCCCACCGAATGCAATGACTGGCTCCGCCACTGGTACGGGGGCAAACCGGCCGCCACCGACGTCCACGGCCCGTTCGGCAAACCGGTGGAGCGTGCCGGGCGGGTCCGTCACGGCAGTTCCATCCGGGAGCGGCACGCCAGCATCGCAATCCGGAAGTCGGTCATGGACGACAACAGCTATCTCACCCGTCGGTGGAACCAGATCATCGGCCTCATCGGCGGCTGAACCGCGTCGCACACGGCGTCGCGTCTGCCCGCAGCGTTTTTCGGAGGTCTTCAACATGCAACTCGGCGTCTTCATTCCGATCGGCAACAATGGGTGGCTGATCTCCACCACCTCGCCGCAGTACAAGCCGAGCTTCGATCTCAACCGCGCCGTCGTCGAGAAGGCGGAACGCTTCGGGTTCGACTTTGCGCTCTCGATGATCAAGCTGCACGGCTTCGGCGGGCCGTCGCGTTTTTGGGACTATAACCTCGAGTCGTTCACGCTGATGGCCGGGCTCGCGTCCGTCACGAGCCGCATCCAGCTGTTCGCCACCTGCGCCGTCTTGACCCTGCCGCCGCCGATTGCCGCGCGCATGGCGGTGACAATCGATTCGATCTCGCACGGCCGCTTCGGCGTCAACATCATCTCCGGCTGGCAGCGCCGCGAATACACGCAAATGGGCATCTGGCCGGGGAGCGAGCACTACAAGCGGCGCTACGAGTACTGCGCTGAATACGTCACTATCATGCGCGAGCTATGGGATGCCGGGCGGTGCGACTTCAAAGGCCGATTCTTTCAGATGGACGACTGCCGCTGCCTGCCCCTTCCATCCGCCGCAATCCCGATTATCTGCGCCGCGCAGAGCGACGCGGGCACGCATTTCGCGGCCCAGCATGCCGATTACAATTTCTGTGCGAGCTTCGGGTTCAACGCGCCAACGGCCGTCGCACCCAGCGTCGCGCGGCTCGTCGCCGCTACCCGCGAGACCGGCCGCCACTGCGGCGCCCTGATCCTCACCATGGTCATCGCCGACGAAACGGACGACGCGGCGATCGCCAAGTGGGAGCATTACAAGGCGGGCACCGATCTCGAGGCGCTCGCCTACCGTGACGAGCAGGCCCAGGACGATCCGAACACCGACGTCTACGCCCAGCCGAACCGCCGCCGCATCCTCGGGACCAACAAATTGCCGACCAACCAGGGCGTGCTGGTTGGCTCCTATGCCTCCGTCGCTCGCATGCTTGACGAGTTGGCCGAGGTCCCCGGCGTACAGGGCGTCATGCTTACCTTCGACGACTTCGTCATTGGCATGGAGCAATTTGGCACGCGTATCCAGCCGCTTCTGCGCTGTCGCGCTCGGATCCGGGAGGCGGCGTAATGCGCGGAGCGTGGGTGATCAGGTGAGGAAGCGACAGCCGAGGCCGATATGATCGTAGTGATGCGCGAAGGACAGCTCTGCTGGGCCGGCACGCAGCGCGAGGTATTCGACTGTCCGGTCGGCCCGTTCACCGCGCGCGTCAACGGCGGCCACAACCTGCCGTCCGGCCCCGGTCCCTAAGGCCGCATGGTGCTCCAGGATTATGGCCTGTTCGCACGCCTTTCGGTCCACCATAACATTGCGTTTGGACCGGCCGCGCGTGGCTTTCCGCCTACCGAGGCTGTCTCAATCGCCGACCGCTTTATCGCGATGATCGGCCTGGGCCGCTTCGCCGACGCCTATCCGCATCAGTTGGCCGGCAGCATGAACCAGCGTGTTGCCATCGCTCGGGTGCTCGCCAACGACGCGTCCGTTGTCCTTATGGTCGAACCATTCGGCGCCTTGGACGCAATGACGCGCGGGAGTCTGCACGCGGAGTTGCTGAGCCTGTGGGACTTGTCGGGCCTTACGATCATGTTTGCTACGCACGCCATCGAAGAGGCGATATTGCTCGCCGACCGGATCGTCGCGATGGTTCCGGCGCCGGGGCGTATACTGACGGAATTGCCCGTGAAGCTGCCGCGACCGCGCGACGTGGCATCGGTGCTGTTCAACGCTCTGCAGCCGGTTTTCGCAGTCCTTTTGCGTGGTGATACGCCGGCGCGCTGAGATCAACCGGACCCGGGCGTCACCCGCCGGCCTTCGTGCCGGTCCTTGAAGCCTTCAACCGCCGGCGGACGGACCTTCCCTGCTCAGTGCACGCCGACCCGCCAGAGTTCCGGTGTGAGGCGCCCGACTAACGGACCAACGCGCAACGCAAGGCGCCCCGGCGTCTGGTCCCTTACGCTTGCTCCGGCATTCTCCGCGCGACGACGCGGCAATAGTCGACACAGCGCAGGACAGCGGCAGAGAATGAAAAGCCCCGGCCATCGCCTGACGATGGCCGAGGCCGATTAGACCAAACTCGTGCGGATCGCCCCGGCTTACTGCAGGAAATGCACCTGTGCGATAGCCTCACCAAATTGGTAACCGGGCGTAGTCCTCAGCGCGCGTTGGGTCGCCTCATAGTTTGGGTCCGATCCATCGCCAACATAGGCTGCGCCTGTACCAATACTGTAGCCCGGTTCGCTCTGGAGCTGCTGTTGCTGTTGCAGATACCCCGGACTTGCCCCGTCCCTGATCCCCGAACCTGCGATCTCCCCGGCGGTGGCAACACCCGTGCCTAGCACCAGCGTGGTTGCGGCAACAGCGGCCATCATTCGTGCTTTCATCTCACTTACTCCTCTGCAGGCGCCTGGTGTGGTGACCAAGGCCGCGCCTGGTGGGGCACAAGACATCGATCATTCGGTTGTTGCGCTCTGACCGAAGAGTGCCATCCGATCGACGCATCGTGCTCCATCATCTTGCACACCAATGTGGGCGTGGAGACCGGTGGGAAAAGCTGGGCGCAAGACACAACACCTGTGCTTGCGCAGCACAAATACCGACTTGATCCGGTCCCGGATGTCGGGGTCCCCGAAAATCCGAGAAAGGTGCTCGTTGCGGTGTGTTTCCGCTCTCTTGTCTGCGAAGGTGGTGGTGGGCCCGCTGCCAGCGGTCGTAGCGTTGTGCAAACGCCAGCGTTTCGGCGAGTTCATCGGGCGTCACGGCGCGAAGGGAGGGGCGCCCGTCATGGCACCAGCCTACGCCGCCGGCCGGGAACGCAGCAGGAACGGATTCCGTACCCGGCGCCATCCCGGCAATCAGCCGGATCGGTGTCGCATCATCGACGCGGTTGGCCTGCCCGCCGGCCACCATACCGTCCAGCCATGTCCACTCTTGCCCCCATCCGCGTGAATCGCGGCCCGGTGCTCACGCTCTGGGCGACCATTGTGGCTGAGCGGTTGGGCTACGCGCCGGAATCCCCGCCGACACTCGGGCGCTTTGTGGCTGGCTCGAGCGCCCGCGCCAAGGCGCGGAGCCTCGGAATCGCTGACGAGGCGCGGGAAGAGCTGGAACGGTACGAACGGGCGGCAGCGTTAAAGCCGGAGCGGCAGGTGGCCCGTCCGCCGGGACGGGATGTGCCGCTCCTGCCAGCCGATGATGGGAGGCGACGGGCCGACGACAACGGCAAGCCAGCGTCGGCGCGCGGCGTCCGCTCTTAGGTGGTGCGGGCGTTCGGCGATCGGATTTGCCAAGGACGAAAAGCGGGCTCGGGTCGCCATGCTCGAAACCGATCGCGCGGCCACCGCCAGATCACAGCTGCCGCACGCAACCTAACTCGCAGTGCGAGCACAGAAGAGCGACGCAGGCCTTGCTTCCCTACGTGGCATCACCGGCAGTCAAGCCAGCCGCCATCTGGCGTTGAGCGACCCGCCGGGGACCGGCCACGATCACCAGCCAAGCCGCGATCCCCGTCACCACGGCGACGAAAAAAAGGCCGGCCGCGAAACCATGTGTCACGTCGTGCAGCCGACCAATCGCCATTGGCCCAATGACGCCACCCAGATTCCCCACCGAGTTGATGAGCGCGATGCCGGCAGCCGCGCCACTGCGGCTTAGGAAAATCGACGGCAGGGTCCAGAAGGTTGGTCGGAATGCCTCGAGAAAGAACGCCATGAGCGATGCGGGCAGCAGCACCCACCAGCTGGAGCCAATCCAGCCAACTCCGGCCACGCCCACCGCGGCGATCATCAGTACAGAACCGCACAGCAACCTCTTGTCTGATGCGCGGTCACTGGCCCAGCCGCCCGTCAGCATTCCAGCCACGCCAACGACTGCAGGGATCGCTGTGACGAATCCAGTGGCAAACACGGATAGTCCAATGCCTTTGATGATCTGCGGCATGAAATAGGCCACGCCGTAGCTGATGGTGCCTGAGCCGATATAGACGAGGCAGAGCGCCAGTACCCGTGGTTGAATCATCGCCCGCCAGGCGGAAAATGCGCCGTGCGTCGCCTCGAGTTCGTCGCGTTCGCCGGCGAGAGTGCGCTCCAGCCATTCGCGCTCGGCCGGATGCAGCCAATGCGCCTTGCTCGGCCGGTCGGTCAGATACCACAACGCGACGACGCCGATGAGCACCGACGGGATGCCCTCCAGCAGGAACAGCCACTGCCAGCTTCTCATACCCCAGCCGTGGATTGCCATCAGCGAGGTCGCGAGCGGCGCGCCGAACGCGCTGGTCAGCGGCACCGAGAGCAGAAACGCCGAAATCACGCGGGCGCGGTAAGCGCGCGGGAACCACAGGGTCAAATAGAGGATGACGCCGGGAAAGAATCCGGCCTCGGCGAAGCCGAGCAGGGCACGCAGCACGCAAAAACTGTAAATGCCCGTGATGAACGCCATGCTGGCGGAGACGACCCCCCAACTAATCATGATCCTGGACAGCCAGAGGCGAGCGCCATAGCGCTCCAGCAGCAAATTGCTTGGCACCTCGACGGTGCAGTAACCCAAAAAGAAGAAGCTGGCCCCGAGGCTGTACGTCGTCGAGGTGAAGCCGAGATCGGCATTCATAGTGAGAGCAGCAAACGCCAGATTCACCCGGTCGATCAGGCACCAGATGAACATCAGGAACAGGAACGGCAGCAGGCGCCAGGCGACCTTGCGAATGGTGGCCTGCTCGAACGTGTCATCGGCCATGGGCGTTGGCTCCCGAGACCCCTGCGGGGTCCATTATCGTTGGAAGAAGTGCTTCGAAACGGTCGTGGACCTTAAGATGGCTAGCGATACCCAACAATGGGCGCGCCGCTGCGTGATACCGGACAGACTTGCAGACGCTTTTTCCTGAATGACACAGGTCTCCCACCGGGCTCGGTCCTATCTGCGACGGGCCGCAAGACCATAATTCTCCCGAAAGCCTCCCGCTGATCGAGCCCAGCGACTGCGTCGTAACACAGTTCCAATGCCGCCACGCGCGTCGATCCACCACAGATCGAACATACACAGGCTCGACCCGGTCTCGCCTTCGGCCAGGACCGGCACCGCGGTGTCATCCCCATGCACCGACGAATAGCGCAATGGCTCAAGCTGCATCGCATCGAGCCAACCTTTATTATTGCATGGTCGCTGTGGCGACGCGCACGGCAGGCCGCCGCTCAACAAGACCATCAAGCGGAAATCACAACTGTGATGCTAGCCCGCCGCCGGCCAATTCCATTTTTCTATCGCGGGTATACCACGATAGTAGCCAAGTACGTTGATGCTCCCGGTATCGAGCAGAAAGTGCTGGCCAGCGCTCGCCGTCATTCCCAACCAGCGCGCTCCCAGCACCCGAAGGACGTGGCCGTGCGCGAACAAGGCGACATCTCCTCCGATTGCGCGCGCGCGGCTGATCACCCGATCCACCCGAGCTTCGACCTGCGCAGGCGTCTCGCCGCCCGGACATCCATCACGGAACACAAGCCAGTCGGGCACCGTCTGGTGGATCTGCTGGAGCGTCAGGCCTTCGTAAATGCCGTAGTTCCACTCCATCAGGTCGGGGTCGATGACGGCTTTATCGCCGAGACCAGCCAACTGGCAAGTCTCCAGCGCGCGCTTCATGGGGCTCGCGAGAACGAGTTTGAACGTTTCTTTCGACACCACCGGTCGTATCCGTTCGGCGAGCCGCCGGCCATTTTGGGTGAGGGGGATGTCCGTGGTGCCTGTATGCCGGCCGCTGAAGCTCCATTCAGTCTCACCGTGCCTGATCGCAAACACGTTCAACTTACGCCCTCCCGCTTCAGAGATTGTCTGCTTCGGCTAATCCAGCACGCTGGGCGGCAACCGTCTGTCCCCACGACCAACCGACGATCTACGGTGCCTCTTCACCATATCGACGACTGTACCAAGCAACAATCGTCTTCGAGGCCGACCAACGACGCGCCGGACGAAAACCCCAAGTCACATCTCTCAACACTGACAGCGGCGCTGATGTGAAGTAGGACGTTCTTGTTGTGATCTCCCGACAAGAGTTTTCGGGAAGTTTGGACCCTAGATCAGTCGCGGCAGCAATTTTCTCTACTCCATGCCTCGCGCCCTTCCTTCAGCATAAGCTAGACAATGCCGAGCGACATCAGAGAATCGACCCCCTGGGCGCCCGTCAACCCCGGACGATCAACCCGACTACAATCACGGCTGAAAGCCAACCACACGTGGCGCTCTCCATTGCATCCGCCCGCATGGCCCGGCTGCCCGGCGCTTCAGGGACCTCGATCTTCTGGCGCGCCAGGACGTACATCACCGGCATCGCCAGCATGGTAACGATCAGGCCCGGCAAGGAGAACGACCCGCCGGTTCGTGTCCAGAGGTTCCAACCAGCGGCGCTCACAACATAAGCCGCGAGGGCGAAGAGAAACCCTCCTGCAATTCGGCTGGCCGTGCGCTCCGCGCCTTCGGCAAAGGCTTGTTCGTGATGCAGTTCGACCGTCAATCGCCAGAGGAGAATGCCCGTCGATGCAAGTTCGATAAGACTGTCAATGCCGAAGGCGAGGAGGCTTACGCTGGCCGCGTCGACGGCGGCCGAGATCGTGACCGCGGCCTCGATCACCATCCAGACCACGGTCGCATATTCCAGCCGGAATGCGCGCTCGATCAGGGCGCGACGCGGCGCGGAGGCCACCCGGCGCCGAAACCGATGCGATCCCTGAGTTCAGCTGGCGCAACACTCCGGTGCGAATGGATCGGCAGACTACTCGCCGAAGCTCTACTTGTCGTGACTGCCCACATCAATCCCCGCCCGCTCACTGCGATCGGAAATGCTCTTCACGAGAGGCACACAAAGCCGATGACGAGACGAGGTACCGACACATTACGAGAGCACGTGACAGCGCTTGCAGGCACCAGAATCGTCTCCAGGTCGGGCTTATTTCGCGATGTTGTGGTTCAGAATCATCGCGAGGACGGACAGCCCTGAGAAGCCGATCCATGGCTTGGCACAGAACGCGCAGGGGATGGAGTTGGAGCGAATGTACCAGACTAACGGCAATCGCATCGCGGAAATCGCCTTCAGCCTGTATCCTGGCGACCACTTCACCGCCCCGATGTCATCGTAGCGGGACACCGAGACCAAAACCTACTATAACGAACGTGTTTTTGAAGGAGGGAGCAAGATGCAACGATCGCACACGGCAGATGCCCGCAAGATGTTCAAGGAGAACAAATTCGTCTTCATACCGTCGGCATACGATGCGATCGGCGGGCGGCTGATCGAACAAACCGGCTTCAAGGCGGCCTATGTGGGAGGGTTCGTGACCGGCGCCTCGCGCTGCTGTTCCGAACCTCAGCTGAGCTTGCACGAGCAGGTGCAGGTAGCCGGCGACGTGGCCAAGACGATCAAGATCCCGACTTTCGCGGATGGCGGTGCCGGATTCGGCGAGCCGCTGCATGCCATGCGCTGCGTGCGTGAGTTCATTTACGCAGGCATAGCCGGCATCCATATCGAGGACCAGCTTTTTCCGAAGCGGGCGCATTATCACAAATACGTCGCCCATGCGATTTCGCGCGAAGAGTTCCGAGACAAGATCAATTATGTTTGCCGCGCGCGCAATGAGGTAGACCCGGATTTCATCGTCATCGCACGTACGGACACGTGCCGCTTCGAAGGGCTGGAAGAAGCAATCCCCCGTATCAACATGGCAGCGGACGTTGGGGCGGATATGGGACTGCTTTTTCCTCGTAACGACGAAGAGATGAAGCAGGCGCCAAGGCAGGCGAAGATTCCGCTGGTCTATGTGATGAGCACGGGCAACCGTGATGGCCGGCCATTGCCAACGCAG
Source organism: Acetobacteraceae bacterium (assembly GCA_030037665.1). Lineage (GTDB taxonomy): Bacteria > Pseudomonadota > Alphaproteobacteria > Acetobacterales > Acetobacteraceae > JASHVB01. Next base: position 19,569 of record JASHQG010000131.1, on the reverse strand, counting down.
AAACAGCTGGAGGAGATGGGCTATGTCGCGGCGATCGACGCGACCTCCGGCCTGCTGGCGGCGTTCGCGGCGACGCGCCGAGTGTACAAGGATCTGTTCGAGACCGGCAAAGTGAGATTCATGAGCACCGAAAAGTGCATCGAAGCGCGCCAGTCGGTAGAGGAGCTGATTGGCCTAGAGGACTACTACGTGATCGAGGAAGAGACTGTCGAAAGGAAGAAGTGGGGCAAGCGGTAAACTGTTTCTTTCGTTCCCCGGTTGAAACCCCTCCCTTGGCTTTGCCGACTTCGACTGCCACCGTCCGGATGCTCGCCGATTCCAAGGCCCCATGGAAGACATCCACGAAGCGTACCGAACAGTTCCATGAAACGTGATGGACCACCGCGTCTCGAGTGGGCAACGGGCCACATCGTTCGTCTTCAGCGCCAGGAGAACAATGACTATCTATGTCACCAGTGACCACCATTGGGGTCATGCTGCTGCCCGGAGCTTGTACCGGCGTCCGTTTGCGTCAGTCGATGAAATGGATCGGCTAATGATCGAGCGATGGAACGCCGTGGTCGGGCCCGAAGAAGAAGTCTGGCACCTCGGCGACTTCGCAGTTCGTCAATCAGCAGATCGGGTGGGATCAATTCTTGCGTCGCTGAACGGGCGCAAGCACCTCGTGCTTGGCAATAATGACAACGACGCAGTCACCCACTGCGCGGACTGGCAGAGCGTCCAGTCATATGCGGAATTGGTCGTCGACGGCGTCCGGTTTGTTCTGTGCCACTACCCGTTCCGAACTTGGCGGGACATGGGGAAAGGTGCGATTAACCTGCACGGCCATTCCCATGGCAGGCTGAAGCCGCTGGCGCGCCAATGCGATGTCGGCGTCGATGTGTGGGATTTTCGGCCCGTGCGCCTGACCGACACCCTCAGTGTGGCGACTCGTTCGAGGGTTGAGTGAGATGGTTAACCGCTGCCGGCCGCGGGCAGCGTCGCCTTCCCGGCGGTCTGTGCCAGCGCCGCCAGTGATTACCGCCCCGATCCGCAAGCGCGCGACATGGACCACTGCAACCCTTGGTCAGCCTGGACATGCAGCGATCTGTGGACCCTTCTGCCTGCCCACCGCTCGGTTAACCAGCGGCGAAAACGGGACCGGTTGCCATCAGATGAACGGCTGCGGAGTACGCGCGAGGTCATCCTTGCCTGGCGGAATGGCTCTTACCTGCGCGATAACGCGTCCGCGCTGCCACGTCGCTTTCTGGACGAAGCCTGTGCCAGCCTGCCTGGTCTGTTCGGCGCCGACGCGATCATTCCGAGTGACGTCTTCGATGGAATGCACCTCCCGCAATTACGGCTGCGCGCTGATCAACAGGTACCAGACGGGTCGGCATGATGGATGGGTGCCCTCGCGCTAATTGCGGGCGACTGATTCGAGGAAAATGGCCAATCATGTTGGTCCCATTTACGCCAATGCGCGATCACAGCTTGCACGAATTCCACACTTTTGACATCGGCGCGCGTGTGAGTGACTTCGTGCCACTTCCTGAAAATTTCCGCTTTGCTGCATTTGCGTGAGCAAACCCAGGCCCCACGCGCGCTCGCGCTCGCCAAATGGTATCCTCAATTCGCGGTCTGTACAGGTGAGGACTACCGATCACACGGGCACGCCCTTGATCCCCTCAACCGGCACGCAATAAGCGAACAACTGTGCCCTCGCGCGATCATATGGACCTTTTCCGCTCGGCCGCGACTTGACTTCAATCGGCATCAAAGCCTGCGGCATTCAAGCGACATAATCCGGCCCAGCGACCAGTTTGTCACGAGACGAGCGCGTCATCGATGCGCATCCTCCCTGCCGCCCCGTAAGCGATTTCTCTCTCGATCGGTATCGCTTCGTGCCGGCGCAGCTTGAGCTGAAGTGGCAACTCGATGACGGCGAGAACGAGCAGGATTGGCCCGATCATCTGAATGCCCACACGAGCGAAAGCGCCAACAGCAGGAACGCGGCCACCGCAAACCATCCGGCGACAGCAGCGGCCCGCGAGGACGGCGCAGGGGCGGCTTCGCTATGGCGATGATGGAAGTCGACACCGCGCTTTCGCTCGGCCTGCAACGCCGAGGGGGCGCTGGCCCGGGTGCCAGGCCCGCTTGCAGTAGACGAACCCGCCTAGCTCAGACGCCCCTGCTGAAATCAGGTTCAAATGCCATCGCAGCCCGAGTTGAATCGAGCTGACGTAGCGGCGCCAAACCAGCCGGCACCGTACTGAAGAAGGTTGACGCCACGGTCAGGTGGCGCGCAGGGGTGTTGCTGGCGGCGATAGTGCGGACAGGAGTTGAGAATGACTGACACCAGTGGAACCGGGTGCGCGCTGACGTCGAGTCAGTTGCTCATCCTGGACGCGGCCCGCACGCGAGCCCGACTGCCGTTCGAGCGTCTCATCCCGGCATTGCGCGAAGCCTTTGTTGATGGCGCGACCGTGCCGCTGCGGCATCGTCATGACCTGCCGCAGGCGGATAGTACTGTGGCATCGCTGCTCCTGATGCCAGCCTGGAGCGCGGGCGGTTTACTGGGCGTGAAGCTCGTCTCGGTCTTCCCAGGCAACGGCGCGCGAGGGCTGCCGGCGGTGTCCTCCAGCTATCTGCTCTGCGACGGAGAGACAGGCCGGCATCTTGCGCTGATCGACGGCACAGAAATCACCGGCCGGCGCACGGCGGCGGCGTCAGCGCTGGCCGCCTCGTTCCTGGCCCGCGCCGACGCGGCGGTCCTGCTCGTCGTCGGGGCGGGGCACATCGCCGGGCTCATTCCCGCCGCCTATGCCATCGTTCGGCCGATCCGGCATGTTCTGGTGTGGAACATCCGTACGGCGAGTGCCGAACGGCTGGCTGAGCGCCTTCGCGCCAGAGGCTTTACGGCCGAATCGGTCAGCGACCTCGCCGACGCGGTGCGGCGGGCCGACATCGTCTCCTGCGCCACGCTCGCGCGCGCACCGCTGATCCTCGGCGAGTGGCTGCGCCCCGGCGTACATCTCGATCTGATCGGCAGCTTCACGCCGGAAATGCGCGAGGCGGACGATACAGCAGTGCGCCGAGCCCGCGTCTTTATCGACACCGAGGCCGCGCTCACTGAGTCTGGGGACCTGGTCGGCCCACTTGCCAGCGGGACCCTCCGGCGCGCGGATATTGCGGGTGATCTCGCCCGACTGTGCCGTCGGGACGTACCCGGGCGTCGCGCCGGCGATGAAATAACGTTGTTCAAGTCGGTGGGCAGCGCACTCGAGGACCTCGCGGCCGCCACGCTCGCCTATCGTGATATCGCCGTTGATGGATACGGGTAGCCTGGCACCGCTTGCCAGTAGCGGCGCGCACTTGTCGCGCTGACCGTTAAACCTGCGAGCATCGGGAATCGCGTCGGGTGGCGGGTACGCTGGCGACTAGTTGCCCGGCAGTCCCTAGCCCGAAGTTTGGACCTACGCGTTGACGACCTGCGTGCGACGGCTCTCACTGATCGAAGCCGAACAGCTCCTGCCCGTTGTGGTGCAGGATCCTGTCGGTGACGTCCTTCGGCAGGCCGAGCCGCTCGCTATAGGCAAACGTCTCCCGGCAGACCTCCCAATCCTGCAACACCGGGTAGTCGCTACCGGTCACGATGTGATCGGCGCCGAACGCTTCGAGGGCGCAGAGGAATGCCGGCTTCGAGCCGTAGCACACCGGGTCGTAATAGAACCTCCGGGCCGTGACGCTCGGCGCCTCGGCGAGGTTAGGATGGCCTCGTGGACCCTGGCTCTGTTTGTCGAGGCGATTCATCAGCATCGGGATCGGGCCACCGAGATGCGGCACGATGAATTTGATCCGCCGGTAACGCTACGGGATCTGCTTGGCGATCATATGCAGCACGAAAGTCGCGTCCTCGAGCGAGGTGCCGACCGACCCACCATAGTTGTAATCGAGAATGAAGGGCGAGCAGATGGCGCTGCCGGCCGGGTGCACGAACAGGACGGCGCCGCGGCGGTTCATCTCGGCGTAAAGCAGCTCGAACTCAGTCTCGGCGATAGAGCGGCCAAGGCATACGATGTTCATGTTGACGTCGACGCAGCCAAGCCCGTCAAAACCGCGCTCTATCTCCCTCAGCGACGCGTCGGTATGTGACAACGGCAGCATCACGTAGCAGCCGATCTGGTCGGGGTAGCGACGCGCGAACTCGGCATATGCGTCATTCAGCATCTTAACCGTGGTGACGCACTCCGCCTCTTCCGGCAGATAAGGAGGGTGGTTCGGTGACAGCACCTGCCGCCCGACGCCAGCGTCTTCCATCAGCCGGAAACGGGTCTCAATGTCTTCCTGTGTATCCGAGAACGGGTGCCGCGCCAGCCCGCGTTACCGCCAGATGCGTCGGCGAGGCAACGCGATCGCCCATGAACTCGCTGAAATTCTTCGGCGTGTAGTGCGCATGCGTATCGCAGATCATTACAAACTCCTCTTAATCACATGGGTTCGACACGACCAGATTACTCACGCTGGTCGAGGTCTTGCGCCAGCACCTCGCGAGTAGTCTGTCGCGCTGATCCTTATCCTGCCGCACGAAATCGACCAAAGCGTCATTGCGATACGCCTAAGGGAATGGACGCTTCTTCGCGAAGTCCGGAATTGGGGTCAACGCGACAATACCCCCCGACCGGTGCCAAAAGAAAAGGCAACATGACAATCGTTATTTACGCCGTGCAGATTGACGGTCAGCGCGACACACTGACAACCATCGGTCTGAGGGACGTTCATGGCCGTCATCTTTTTGATCATCAGTGGTACGGGCGCTCCCAGCGGCCCACCGTATACGACCGCGCCGGGCGGAACGCACCCCACTAGAGATCGGGATACAAGCGGGCCTTGATCGCCCGAAGGCGCCCGATGACTTCAGAGTCCGTGATCCGGGTAAATCTCAGCACCTCTATGCCGTTCACGAGTGCCGGATTATAGAACCTGTAGAGTGGTCGCCGTTCGAACATCCCGCCATTCCGGTAGGCATGAGCGCCTTCGTATAGTGGCCTGTAAACCTGCATGACCGCATCGTCGGGACGGCAGTCATCTTCCGTGTGATGCCCAACTCCATAGATGAATAGGCATAGTTGCTTAGGGGCCCATTCGGGTCGTGCTTGTAATGGTAGTACTATCCGGGCTCGGGGTGATTTTTCGGGGGCGGTACGTCGTATGTCATGGCGTCTTCGCTGCGCAAATGAGGCAGGCGGAGCACAATAAGCGCCGCGACCGCATCATCTCAATGCAGCAACATCCGCATAGGCCCTCAACTCACGCTCTACATCGTAACCGCTGGTCCCGAAGATGATGCCGGTGGCGCCGCTGGCCTCGAGCTGGGCGAGGCGTTCGCGCAACACCTCGCGAGTGCCTGTGAAGGTCATCTGTTTGGCCGCGGACACGTCAACGAGCGCGTCGTGGCCGTTCGAGACGTCGAGGTTATGGCCACGGTGAACGGAGAGGTGGCGGACGTTCTCGTCCACTCGTTCGACGCTGGCCAGCCACGCTTCGCCGTTGGGCAGCGCCTTCACACTTTCCGGGTCCGTCGTGTACCTGTGGTGATAGGCAAGCGCGATGAGCGGTTTAAGGGCGGTCGCGGCGCGCGGCGAGGTGACGTCTTCACCGTCATCGAGGACCGTGCCATTGGTCGACACGAGGCAAGTCTCGAACCCTTCGGCTGGGCGGCCGAGGCAAATCAAGCCGTCGGCGATCTCTTTGGCGAGCGCGCGGGCCTTGGAGCCTTGGCCTGCCATGTAGATCGGTACGTCGATCGGATGGTGAGGCAGCCAGCCGTCGGACGCGAGGATCTGCGCAAGACCGCCGTCGATGTCAGCAACATCGCCGCGCAGCAATGCTTTAACCTGTACGATGTGCGCGCGCATGCTGGCCAATGTTAGGGGCTTCTTGCCCATCCCTGCGCGGCCGGTAAATCCGGTGCCGAACCCGACCATCAAGCGTCCCGGCGCGATCTGCTCGAGTGTTGCAATGGCCGAGGCTTGTGCCATCGGGTGGCGGTAGCTCGGTATCAGAACGGAGGGGCCGAACCTGATGCGCTTCGTCTTCTCGGCGATGCGGGCGAGAGTGATCCATATATCGTGGCCGAAAGCGGGAATCTCCGGGCACCAAACCGCGCGAAAACCGAGTTCTTCGGCTAAAAGCGCGTACTCGACGGTTCGTGGGCCCGGCGGCAGGCGGAAGTCATAAGTCAGCACGGGCGTTTCCTCACCATGCGGTCATACCGCCGTCCACGAACAGGAAGGGGCCTTATAGGCTCGGCGGTGTGGCTCCGAGTCGCGTTGGAATATCCAATTGGCCATCTCGCAGCGCAGCACCGACAGGGCAAAGTTGCAGTCGTCAACCACTGCGCGGTGCCGCGGCCCGTCACCGAAGGCGCCCCCAGACTGTCTCGATGATCTCGGATGTTGAGTAGAATGCGGACCGGCACATACCGGACCTCGTTCGTCTGCTCGGCCACGGCAGACAAGAGCACATCGCAGGCTCCGTCTTCCGTGCTGTTTCCGGAGATATGAAGCTCAGAGAGGCGTGCGATCACGGCGGAGCGCAGCATGGCGGTACTGTTCCGTTGTTATGTGCGAAATAATACGGCTCAGAAAGCCTGCGGGGAAGCCTCTCCAGATGCCTGCCGGGTCCAGAGCCGATCAAAGTGTTCTGGCGAGCCCTGAACCCATCTGTGTCATCGCAATCGCATGTCACCCCGAACGTCAAGACGACAGTCCACCACGTGACGTCTTTGTTGGCGATGACAAGCATGTCGCATAAGACTCATTACGGTAAACACACGGCCGGCACCGCAAGCCTTTTGTCACCCAACATCAGCAGATTTTGAACCAGGCGGTCCGATCTGCCAGACTTCCTTGTCGACAGTTGGGGGGAGCGGACATGGCACGCTTCGACAACAAGGTGGTGCTGGTGAGTGGTGGGGCGCGCGGCCAGGGTGCCGCGGAAGCCCGCCTGCTGGTCGCCCAGGGTGCGAAGGTGGTGATCGGCGACGTGCTCGACAATCAGGGCCAGGCGCTGGCTGCCGAGCTGGGGCCGGCTGCGTCCTTCGTTCGGCATGACGTGACATCGCAAGCCGATTGGGCCCGCGCCGTCGAAGCCGCCGAGAAGCTCGGCAGCTTGCATGGCCTGGTCAACAACGCCGGGATCTACCAGCCGGCCGCCCTGATGGAGACCGACGACGCGCTCTGGCAGCGTCACATCCAGATCAACCAGTACGGCTGCTACCTCGGCATGAAGGCGGTTGTGCCGGCGATGGAGCGCTCGGGCGGAGGGTCCATCGTGAATATCTCGTCAGTCGCCGGCCTCAAGGGCTCACCTGGGTCCTTCGCCTATGCCGCGACCAAATGGGCGCTGCGGGGCATGACCAAGTCGGCAGCAATCGACCTCGGCGGCCGCAAAATCAGGGTGAACTCGGTTCATCCCGGTCCAATTGACACCGACATGATCGCGTTCCGCACGCCCGAGCAGCGCGACGAGCGGATGAACCAGGTGCCAATGCACCGATACGGGACGCCGGAGGAGGTGGCGCAACTGGTGGCATTCCTGCTCTCCGACGAGAGCAGCTATATCACCGGGGCGGAGATCGCCATCGACGGCGCTTCATCGGCCTAGCGCGCAGTCTACGCACGGTATTCATCGCCGCAGTCGCCGATCACCGTTATCAGATCGCGCGATTTCGCGAGCACTACCTCGATCATGCTAAGGTCATCGGCGTCGAGCCTTACGCCGAACACCCGGGTATTGTCAGTGAGGTGCTGCGCCACACCGAGCCGAGCGCCGACGATTACGCCAGCCACTGCCGGACGATCCAGTACGTATCGAACGGCGACATTGGCGATACTTACCCCGTGTTTGTCGGCGATTTGTCGCAGCACCGTAAGCAGCTCCTGGAACAGCGGCCAATCTCCCCAAGCGTCAAGCATGTTCTTGTATTTCTGCAACGAGGCGGTGTTGAGTTCGGATCCACGCGGCTCCGGGCGGCCCAAATATTTCTCCGAGAGCAGCCCGCCGAGCAGGGTGCCGTAGGCGAGGAGCGTCACCGGATGATCGGCGCAGAATCTGGCCATCCGAACCTCGGGGCGGCGGTCGACGAGCGAGTACTGGACCTGGTTTGAGACGACACGGACACCGTGGTCAGCGATGGTACTGAGGCGCTCGGTGTCGAAATTGGTGAGGGCAAGATGACAGATCTTGCCTTCCTGCTGGAGGTCGGAGAGATGTTTGAGTGCGTCTAGGTAGCCATCGTTTTTGTAGTCCCACCAATGGAACTGCAGTAGGTCCAGACGTTCCACACCCATCCGCGCGAGCGAGATGCTGATCGCGTCCTCGACGACAACCCTTGTCATCCGGCGCGGGCGTGGCACCCACTTCGTGAACGCCTGAATCTCTGGAAGCCGTTCCACTCCATGACGTGCGGCGAACCGCCGACGGAAGTCACCGATGAAATCCTCGGCCGGGCCGTAATGGTCGGCGAGGTCCCAAGTCGTAAAACCGGCCTCGTGATAGGCGGACATCGCATCGAGCGCGCGCACCGGGTCTATTGCGCCATGAGCGCCGGAAACTTGCCACATCCCGTTCAAGATGCGGCAGATGGTGAGATCGGCAGTGAACTGAGCACGGCTCGATGCGGGAAGCGGCATGCTGATTCAGCCTCTGCTACAACGGTTGCGAGCGAGGGCACCACAGACAGGTCTGAGATCGCTTGTGGTGTGTGCCATAGGCGCCGTACCGTAGTTCCGTCAGTGTAGAATGCAAACCGTAGTAGATGGCCCGAGAGACGCGTGCGATAAACAGCACCGGATCATGACGGGTCAGGTCGCGCCAGGCCGGCTGCCAGTTGATGGCGTCGAGTTCGATAGGCGGCAGGCGCAGGTGCATCGCGATCGTTCGTGCAAAAGTGATCGTACTCGCATCTGACGTGCCGACGACGACAATGCGCATAAGGACTCCCCGCCGTCCGACGGCCGCTACCGAGCTGCCCTCGCTCCGTCACGCTCGCCACTGCCGGTGGCGGGTGTCGCTACAACGGCCCGCCTCGAACGCGCGCACATCTCAAGCTCCAGTGGGGAGCATCGGCCAAGCTCGAGCAATACCGGTGCTGCAGGCGAACCAGCTTCCGAACCGACGACTGATCACGCAACTTCCTGGAGGAGCTTTGAGCGGCCAAGCTATGCCGAACCGGATAGAGCCAACGGCCACGCCACCGCCGACAGCACGTCGACAGCCATGCACCATTCCGGAACCATTCGGCATAGTTTACGGGCGGCATGAACCGCCAAACTCAACGGGCGGCGAGGCGACGCCCCTCGACCAGCCCTGGTGTGCTTCTCACCGGAGCGGTCATGATAATGCGAAAGCCTTGCTCCAGGCGCATCGCCACGTCATCAGCAGTGGCTCCCGTCGCACAGGGAACGCCGAACTCTTTACAGGCCGCCAGGACGCGCAGCAGGTTCTCTTGCACGGCTGGATGGCTGGCTTGGCCCCGCAATCCCATCGACACCGACATGTCCCCGGGGCCTGCCCAGATGGCGCCGATGCCCCTCACCTGACGCAAAATGTCGCGTATGTTCTGCACGCCTTCTGCTTCTTCGACGATGCCCATCAGTAAGATATTGCCCTCAGGGTCCAGGGGCCAGAGGTCGGCGGCGTCGTAGTATTCCTGCGGGGTCAAGCCCCAGTATCGGGAGGCGATGCGATTGCCCCAACCACGCTCCCCGGCCGGTGCAAAGTCTTGCACGCCCGGCACCTGGGGATACCGGGCCGCCGCGACTGCGGCTTGGGCGTCCTCCACTGTGCTCAGGTGGGGCAACACCAGGCCATACACGCCGGCGTCCAACGCCTGCTTGATCACCCATTGGTTGCGCTCGCGGGCATTCGGAGGAACGCGGACCATCGGCACCACGTCGGGTTGCAGGTTGCCCTTCTCGGCAATCCTTTTGCGGTTCAGCAGCACTTGCAGGGAGGTGCGCAGGGTGGTGAAGCTAAAACCCTCATGTTCCATTTCAATGATGACCGCGTCGTAGTCGGCATCAGCAATGTAGGTCAGGTCATCCAGACTGCCGTTAGGGACCGTGCTGGTGCTGAAAACCGGCTTGCCGTGCTCGAGGAGGTCGATGATCTTGTTCAAGCGCATCTTCTCAGCCATGTTTTTCCCCTTCCAGTTTCCGGCTTGGTTGCTGGCCTCTCCCTCTGCCCGTCTCTCTCCTTACTGTAGGCTCTTGCTGGTGTGATACACACCTTGTTCCATCATCGGTTCCAAGCATCCCACGCGGTGAGGCCATCGCAACGCGCACAGAGCAACGCCGTGCGGGCTTCGCGTCCGGAGGACGGTGGAGGCCGGCGGCTTTTCTTCTCCGGTCGCGCCCGACGGCTAATCCGCTAAGGGCACGATAGCGGTCAGGCGGTCTCCACCGACGCTCCGGCTGGTGTGCCCTTGTCCCGTGAGGTCTTCGAACAGGACGGCGTCTCCAGGGCCGAACCGCCGGGTGGTCCCATCGCCGATCACGACCTCCATCTGGCCTCCGGAGAGGAAAACGGCGTACTGGCGGCGTGGCGCATTGTGCCAATCGCTGAAGCGGCCGTTGGGGGAACGCGTGAAGGTGATACTACGAGCGGCCTGCTCGATTGATCTCTCCACGTCAGGTGGGAGCAGGTGCAGGTCCTCAAAGTGTGACTGACCATCCCCGCCGGTATAACATCTGACAAACGCCATGGGCATTCCTCCCGGGTTCTCAGTAAAGGCAACGAAGTCCATAGGACCTCGCCCCCTCGTATCGTCGCGCGGATTGTCCAGGCACACAACGGCCAGCACACGGTGCTGGCGCATAGGCCCACCAATCGCAACGCGGGATAACATGCGCGCCCTAGCGCATTCAGGTACAGCCAGCTCATTGTCCACGATAGCGCATACTAGCAGCAGTCATCACCGTGTCATGCCTGGACTCCGGTGCTTGGGTGCCATGATTGCGCTGTCTCTTGCGACCAAGGGTCGCCAGGAGTACAGGAAGGTTTGCAGGTGGGAGAACGCCGGGCGCGGGTGCCAGATCGCGTTCCACCAGCGCATCCTCAGTGACATCGGGCTGGCACGTAGTTGATTCTGATGATCGATGTCGTTGTCCCGAAAATTACCGTAGCGATGATGTATCTCTTGTGATCGGCGACGAATCTAACTTGGGGCCCGCGACAGCGGTGACCAGCGATGCTATCCTCATCCGATGAGCAGGCGGCGCACGGAACATCCCGTCGACAACGGCTCGTTGCTCAACGCCTTCCTCGAATGGATGGACACGTCCGAGGGACGACAGTCGATCGAGGCGCACGATCTGTTGGTCGACGCACTGGCCCATGCCCGCCTCGACGCCAAGCGGCGCAAGATCGTGTGGGACGACCGGAAGCGGCTAGCGATCGAGCAGTCGGTGGAGAGCATCCATACCGCGCATCCGGACGTGCCCCGAGACCACATCGAAAGTCACGTGTTCGGCTGCCTCGAAGGCGGCGCGCCGGACCCCTACTCGGAACGTCAGCTCGTGGAACGAGACCGACCCACCGGGCCGTGGCTCGCCGACTACGAGCGCAAGTCAGCGGCCGCCAGAAAATAATCGGGAATTCGGCACTCTCCAGGATGCCACTTAATCGCGATGAATCATGCTCGGTAGCTTGAGCCTGCCATAGGGACACCCATCTCGGAGTCGTATCACATGGATGGAGCGGGACTACTCGTAAAGGCGCTAGAAAATGAGGGCGTAAAGCAGATCTTTGGCATCCCTGGAGAGGAAAATCTCGCTGTCATCGAAGCTCTGCGGTGCTCGGCAATCAAGTTGGTGGTAACGCGGCACGAGCAAGCCGCCGCTTTCATGGCAGCCACGCACGGTCGGCTGACCGGTGAACCTGGTGTGTGCCTGTCCACGCTTGGTCCCGGTGCGCTCAATTTCACGACTGGTGCTGCGTATGCCCTGCTCGGCGCGATGCCTATGGTGATGATAACGGGCCAGAAGGGCGTACTCAGCCGGAAACAGGCGCGCTTTCAGGTCGTCGATATTGTCTCCGCCATGACGCCACTGACCAAAATGGCGCATCAGATTGTCAGCGCAACAACGATACCCACAACCGTACGAGATGCATTTCGGGTTGCGCGTCAGGAGAGACCTGGCCCAGTTCATCTAGAACTGCCGGAAGATATCGCGGCGGAGCAGGCACCCGATCTGTCGATGGTGCCGCCGCATCCAGTCGCGCTACAGGTCGCACATCCTGCGGCACTGGATGATGCGGCCAAACTGATTCTTCAGGCTGAGCGCCCGCTGCTTATGCTGGGTGCCGCCGCGAACCGTCCGCGTCTGGCGAATGCGCTGTCGGACTTCGTGCTGCGCGTGCAAATCCCCTTCTTCAACACGCAGATGGGGAAGGGGTCTGTCGCTGGCGGATCCGGGCTGTACATGGGTACCGCCGCGCTCTCGGAACGCGACTATGTGCATGATGCGATCGATCGAGCCGATCTGATCGTTGCGATCGGCCACGACACGGTTGAAAAACCGCCCTTCCTGATGGGCCCGGGCGGACCGAGGGTGCTGCACGTCGGGTATCTTCCTGCCACGGTCGAGGAGGTGTACTTCCCGCATGCCGAGCTGATTGGCGATGTCGGCCCGACGCTTGCGCTACTGGCCGACCGTATCGAAGGCAAGTTGCCGACACCTTCCGCGTTGTTGCCGCTGCGCCAACAGATCCTCGCACACATAGCGGACCGCGCGGAGCACGATGGATATCCGCCGATACCACAGCGCATCGTCCATGACGTGCGACAGATGATACCGGAGGACGGCATCGTTTGCCTGGACAACGGCATGTACAAAATCTGGTTCGCTCGGAACTACCGCACACAGGTCGCAAACACACTCCTGCTCGACAACGCGCTGGCGACGATGGGAGCCGGGCTGCCGTCGGCCATGATGGCAGCGATGCTCTTTCCGCATCGCCGTGTGCTCGCAGTATGCGGTGATGGTGGGTTCCTGATGAACGCGCAGGAGCTGGAGACGGCAGTTCGGCTCGGGCTCAATCTCGTCGTGCTGATCATCCAGGACAATGCATACGGGATGATCCGCTGGAAACAGGCGGCGGACGGCTTCCCCGACTTCGGCCTGACCTTCGGCAATCCAGACTTTGTCGCGTATGCCAAAGCCCACGGAGCCAAGGGAAGTCTGGTGGAAAGCACCGACGGTCTGCTGCCGACGCTGCAGGCAGCATTTGCCGGTGGCGGAGTCCATCTCGTCACTGTCCCGGTCGATTATTCGGAGAACATGCGGGTTCTGATCAACGAGTTGCGCGCTCACGCGCTAAAGGAACGGGGGTAGCTAGGATTGTGGTTGTTCACGCGTTAGACGGGAGTCCAATCTCCTAGATCGCGAGTGGGCCGCCCGGCCGCATCGAGGGCATCACAAAGCGGGGGCAACGCTGACCACGGTGCGCTACGATCGGGGTGCTGACCGATCAGCACCTGACACACTGGCCGCATCTCCTTGGCAATGCTCGGCACATTCGTTCTTTCGACGGTAGGCGCGTGTCAAACCCTTTAACGCTTTTGAGATCTGTGCCTGTGCCTGATCCATCAGCAGGCCAAGCTGTCCATTCTACATTGTATAACACGCGTTGGGAATGACGCTGGTTCCTATCAGGCCGGACATCGCCTTCGTGGCGACCTCGCCGCGCTGGAGGTCAGGTCAATCCGGGTGCCAGCTCTGTTACGGTCTCGAGCTGGCCAACCGTCTCGCGCCCGAATGCCAACGGGATAAAGGCGCCGAACGCCACGACGACAAAAATCGTCCCGAAGAAGATCACAGCCGACCCGGTATGCGGCTCCATCAGGAACGGCGCTAGCCCGCCAGCGAACAGGCGTCCGAACGATTCGCCAAAGATGTGTCCGCGACCGCGTAATTCGGTCGGGAATTGCTCGGAGAGATATACTCGTGTCGCAGTAAAGGCCGAGAGTACGGTGAAGCCAATGATCAGCCCGCCCGCGGTCATCGCTACGCCTGCAAAGTCGCCGGCGCGATTGGCCAGTAGCATCAGGGCGAGTCCAGGGAGCGATCCAGAGAGCGCGTAGGCGATCGTCCAACGGCGACCGATGATCTCCATCAGGAACCCGGTGAAGCCTTTCCCGAAAAAGCTCGCCGCATAGACAATGGAGGTGAGACCAAGGCTTGCACTCAGCGCGAAGCCCTGATCGTGCAAGGCCTTCGGCAATAGCACCGAAATCAGGAAATAAGCAGTCCCGGCGCAGACGCCCGAGAGGATGCCGACCGTCGTCCAGCGCAACTGGCCTGAGGCGAACAACGCCCAATACGGCGGCAGTTGCTCGCGGGATTGGACGGTGGCGTCCCCAAGCTGGGCCGGCGTCAGCGGCGGTACGCGGTTGCCGCTCCGCGCAATGATCCGGTTGACGACATCCAGCGCGTCTTGTGGCCGACCTTTGCGCAAATACCAACGAGGGCTTTCCGGCAGCACGTAATAGATCAGTACTGGTACGACCGTGATCGCCAACCCACCCGGTAGCGCCATAAAACGGAAAGCGTACTCGTTCCCAGCCAGGAGGCCACCGATAAACGGCACCACGGTAAAAGAGGAGGCCAGTGCCATCTCGTAGATCGCGCCGTACGTACGCCGGTGCTGCGCCGGCATCAGTTCGGCGGCGATCGGGAATGCCGCGGATACTGCGCCGCCGGCGCCCAATCCAGTCAGCAGGCGCACAATGATGAGCTGGTCGGCGGTTTGCACCAAAGGGACGAGCAGCGTGCAAAACGTCGTGGCAATGACGCCGATCAGCATAATTGTTTTGCGGCTCCAATGGTCAGAGACCGCAGACGACAAAAATCCGCCGATGCAAAGCATGAAGGTCGGGCCCGCCGCTAGCAGGCGAATATCGGTATCGCTGAGTTGGAGGGGCACCTTGGCCAGCACAAGCAGCGAGCCGGTCATCACCAGGTCGTAGCCCTCGATAAAACCAACGAGGGCCAGCACGGCGATTATGAGAACGTGGTAGCCGCTAAAGGGGATGCTGTCGAGTTTTTCACCGAGTACGAAACCGGCTGGTCGCGGCGACCGGCCAAGTGCGCGCGCAGGTTCCATAGCGACCTCCCAGTTCGGTCGATCCGGAGGGCCGTGCGGGCGCGCAGAACAACGAGGCTGGCGGATTTGTTCGGCTTTTAATCGGTTTCTATGTCTTGGTATGTTGTCGGATTGACGCCTCGCTAGTTCTCGGCGGCGCACAGACATACCGCCGGACGACGTGTTGCTCCTGTTTTGTACGGCGTTTTTTGTTCGCCTTGGGCCCATTTCGGCACCACGCTCATGCTAGCCCATGGGAGAGGAGCTGTCATCACAGTCGCGTTGCCAAAAATGAATGAAGAACACGACGGCGTGGGGGGATTTTCAGCACAAGCGCAGAGATCATTCTCGTGCCGTCACCTCGCCGGCACGAGAAACCTGTACCAAAGTTGCTGGTTTAGATCGGGACGTTCGCCGCGGAGCTGGCACGCATTAAGCCGCAATGGGCATACCGGATCGGTATGATGCTCCGCGCCGTGGCGGAGGCGACGGGTGAGCCGCAGCCGCCGGCGGCTTAACTGCACTCGGGCTGGGTGAAGTTTTGGGCCCGTCTCGCGGGAGCGGCTGCGCGTGGTGGAGAAGGGGGTGGGGGTGATGAGAGCGCTGTTTCCGGCCGCACCAGCCGCTCTGGTGATCGGCGCGATGCCGGCGGTGGCACATGCATCGTGGTGGATCGATGAGGGGTTCGCTTGCGTCAGCTCAAGGAACCGCAAGTCGGACACTCCGCACAGGTACTTGTCGAATTACAGACAAGATATGCCTGGTGAGAGGGCGTGGCTTCAGCGGGATGGGAACCACTGGATCCTGGAAGATGTCAACCGCTTAGCGCACTTCTATTCGTTCTCCGCCGCCTGCGATAAGGCGCCTGAGCCGCCACAGCAATCAAACCAATCTGTAACTCTTGTCCGACTACATGCCGACCATTTCCAGGAAGTGCTGAGTGGCGAGATCACGGTGATCCGGGACGGCAATTCGGAAACGTTCCGCGCGGGTGGTCATTGCAAAAAACCGGGGGATTGCCAGCACGCCACGAAAGTTGGGCCTGAAGGCGTTGCTTACGTACTTGGCAGGATGGATCGGCCGCCCACCGCCAGCTGAGTGGGGTGGCAGTGCGCGCGCTTTTCATTCACCTCGTTCCATTGCCACCTGGCCGGGATCGCGAGAGGCGCAGTGAACGTGCAGGAGGCGGGCCGTGTCGGGCGTTTCGGAGGTTCGTCACGATAAGCAAGGGCGACGTGACGCTTACCCGCTTCCGGCACCATCAGTGGGCCGCGGTAACGGTGTACTACCGCCGCCGCACCGGCACCGAGTTAACGTGTACGCTGAAGCCATGCGCCGCCGCCTGGATCCAGGCTGTGCATCTGGCGCGGCAGATCGCTGGCGTGCGTCGCGCGAGGACGCTGCCGGTCAACAGCGTGAGGGACTCGGGGATCGAGCGTGGCCTCAACAGCTTCGCGGAGCGGTTCGCGTATCACGCGCCGGCAGTCGATGCCGCCGGCTACGTGATCGCCTGGGAAGGCTTTCACACCCTGCGTGATACGAGGGCCTACTGCGAGACGCACACCCGGCAGCGCACGGCCCAGATCGCTCTCGCCGTCGGTCATAAATGTCCAACGGCGCGACCCTGGGTTACTCCGCCTGTTCCGGTGCCGGCGCGGCGTTGAGCAGGACATAGCGCTCGATCCCGATCTGGTCGATGAGGTCGAACTGCTGCTCCAAGAAATCGAGATGATCTTCTTCACTCTGCAGGATCCGCAGCAGCACGTCCCGGGAGACGAAATCCCGCACGCTCTCGCAATAAGCGATGGCGTCCCGCAGATCCACGAGTGCCTTTTCTTCCAACGCCTGATCCGATTTCAGGATCTGCTCCACATCCTCACCCACCTGGACCGGATTGAGCCGCTGCACGTTCGGTAGGCCGTCCAGGAAGAGGATGCGTTTGATCAATGCATCGGCATGCTTCATCTCATCAATCGATTCGGCGTATTCCCGTTTGCCGAGCTTTCGGACGCCCCAATGCTCCAGGGTGCGTGCGTGCAAAAAATACTGGTTGATCGCCGTCAGCTCGTTGGTGAGCTGAGTGTTGAGGTGTTCGACAACCTTGGCATCGCGCAGCATGGTTGTCTCCGCTGGTTGGTCTGGCGGCACCTTCCATCGGCCGCGGGCTGCTGACAAGGCGAGAGGCGATCACTCGCCGGGTAGCACCTCTGGGACGCAGCAAGCTTCACCCCGGAGCAGGCTCAGGAGCGTCCTGACGCACTGACCGCAGTCGGCGCGGCCGCCACAGACGGCAAATACGCTGCTCGGCTTGCTGCTGCCTAGCGTCGCCGCGGCCTGCTTGACTTGGCGGTCGGTCAACGCATTGCAGAGGCACACGTACACAGGCGGACCAATCCTCGATGAGGGCCTGACATTCCACAGTACGACTAGCACAGGCAGTCCACATGAAGATGCGACTTAATCGCAACTCTGATATCTCGGTCCCGGCGCGATCCCTACGCCGTCGGCTCCTGGGGGCCTCGACCGATGGATTTTAGGCGGCGAGCACCCGGCGTTCGCCCCGAGGTAGCGGCGATCGCCGGGTGTCGCGCTGTCGTTTGAGCAGAGAATAGCGCCGACTCGGCCCTCTTCTGCTGTCGGCATTGAGACATTTGGGGGCGGAAATTCTCAAGTATGCGGCAGAAAATGAGAATACCGAGTCCGCCTTCTCACCTGATGCTCAATGGCCCTGAGGGTCTCTGCGTCAGTTCGCGCCGCACCGACTGCTGCCGAACTTGCTGGCGGGGCAATACTCTTAAGCGGCAGGACGCTAACCAAATTCGCAGTTCTAACGACATACTGCAGTTTAACGGCAGAGGACAGACCTGTGAAATTTCAAGAGAAATGTTCTCAGTTCAGATGACAGACCGACACGGGGCAGCCCAGGGCCGCGGTTCGGATCCTGGCGATAGGGCGGACGCACCGCGTCTCTGAGCGGGCCGAGACCCTGCAGGCCGAACAGCCGCCGCTTCGAGCGGCGCCTGCCCGCGACCACGATCGCGGCCGCCACCAGCGCGTCGAGGATCCGGATGGGGTTCTTGACCGCGATCCCGAGGATAGGCGCGAGCGCGGTCGCGATGGGCACCGGGGCCGCCTGCCCGCACAGCGACGACGCGCGCGTCATGGGCGTCCTTGCGCCGCCCTGATAGGGCCGGTCGAGCCTCGAACCAGCCGCCGGATTTCGGCCAGGAAGGCGACGTCCAGCTGGCCGACATCGACCCGACGACTGGCAAGATCTACAGCTTGGAAGCTCCCCCACCCGATGGCGTCGGCGAGCTCCTGTTGCGCGGGTACGTGGTCACGCCGGTGTTTGGACAGACGCGAACATAGGTGCGTGATAACTCGGGTTGCTTCACTCATGGCGTGCAATTCGCGAGTATCATCGCAAATGCCCGCGCAGTGACATCCCTGCTTCGCGCGCACTTCGATCCCGTCAAATGGCCAGTCCGCCACCTGACTGAGGAGCCCGCCAATGAACGCGCCGGTTGCATCCCTACCATCCGCCGACCCCTGGACCCTCCCGCTCGATCAGATCGACGTTGCCAGGCCGCAGTTGTTCCAAGATGACGTCTGGCACGACTGGTTCGCGCGACTGCGGCGAGATGATCCGGTGCATTTTCATTCCCAGAGCGAGTTCGGTCCGTTTTGGTCGATTACGCGATACCGCGATATCATGAAGGTGGAGACGACGCCCGAGGTGTTCTCCTCCGAATTCGGCATCACGCTGGTCGACCAGGAGGAGCAGTACCGGATGCCGATGTTCATCGCGATGGACCCGCCGAAGCATGACGTGCAGCGCCGTGTGGTCGCGCCGATCGTGGCGCCGGACAATCTCGCACGGCTGGCCGCCACCATCCGCGAGCGCGTGACGGCAATCCTGGACGGGCTGCCGCGCAACGAACCATTCGACTGGGTGGAGCATGTTTCAATCGAGCTCACGACCCAGATGCTCGCTACCGTGTTCGACTATCCACAGGAACGGCGCAGGGACCTGACGCGATGGTCGAATATCGCGACCGCAAATCTTAGCGCACCCGACGCGCCCGTGCGAACGCAGGAAGAACGCTTCAGCGAATTGCAAAAGATGGCCGCGGCCATGACTGCGCTGTGGAATGAGCGGGTGAATGCGCCGGCGCGTCCCGACCTAATCTCGATGCTCGCACACGGCGAGGCGACACGCCACATGGACAAGCTGGAGTTCATGGGGAATTGCGTATTGCTGATCGTCGGCGGCAACGACACGACGCGCAATTCCATCAGCGGCGGCTTGTGGGCCCTGAATCAGCATCCGGGCGAATACCAGAAGCTGCGTGAGAACCCCGACATGGTCGCATCCATGGTGCCGGAGATCATCCGCTGGCACACGCCGATCAGCTATATGCGCCGCACCGCGCTGACAGA